>CAZTDB010000133.1:0-6597 GCA_964612385.1 uncultured Ignavibacteriaceae bacterium | reverse complement strand
TCTTAAAAGAGCATGACATGAAGCTCTATTTGTTCGGCTTTGTTGCCTGCTCTAAATTGACTTTAAACGGAATAACTCCGAGGTTTCAATAAAATGTTTTGCAAGAATATTATCGATTTTTAACCAATAAATAAGTTTCTGAAAATATCGATTACCAAAACCTCGGAGGTTTTCGACTCCTTTGCGTAAGGTGAGTCATTAACATTTAGTATTTAATTCATTTAGTGAAAAGGAGTATGAAATGAATACAAAGAATTTCCTCTTGGTTGTGTTTGTTCTGATAGTAGCTGCCGGATTAAATTATACAGCTTTCAGTTATCCGCCTGCAGTCGGATTGCTTGGCAAGGCAAAGTCGTGTATGAGCTGTCATGTCAACAATGGTCCCTGGACTGATGCAGAGAAAACTATAATTGATATTGTTGATAAAGAAACAATGAAATCTTTACGGCAGTCTGATGGAACTTTTCTTGCTGAAGTCAAAAGAGGTCAGCAAAAAACTTTACTGACTGTAATAGGAAGAACAAAAGATGATGTATCGCCTGCACCATACAGAAATGCCTGGATTTACATTGATCCATCGAGGATTGAAACAAATTCACTTTCCAAGTTTGCACCGGGCTGGGGAGTAAATCTACAGATGTCCTGCCGGGTAGTTGGTGACAACTTCCCGCTGTATGAAGGAGCAAAAATTACTGCACTCCCGATGACCATTCAACCTTATGACGATGCAAACGATGCAGAACTGCAGCTTCAGGTGATGCTGACAAGCGGTGAAGCAGTTAAAGGTGATGCAAAATCCGGAATGCTCGGGAATTATTTTGAGAGAAAAGTATTTTTGAAAGTTCGTGATTAAAAAAGATCAGTCTCCGTTTGAAAATTACGCATTAGAATATGACAAATGGTTTGATGAACATCCTTTTGCATTTCAGTTGGAGCTGGAAGCTGTAAAGCTATTCGTGCCAGCAAGTTATAAAGGGATTGAGATTGGAGTGGGTACCGGTCGTTTTGCATCAGAGCTTAACATATCAATTGGAATTGACCCTTCCGAATCAATGGCATCAATTGCACGCTCGAGAGGAATAAAAGTATTAAAAGCTTTTGCCGAAGAATTACCATTCAACAGTAGTGAGTACGATTTTGCTTTGATGGTTACAACGCTTTGTTTTGTTGATGATCCCGGAAAAGTGGTTCTATGTTGTTTATAGTGGGTAAGATAACCTTTAATAGTTACCTTGAGAAGTAAAATAATTAATTCTATTAGAAAATAATGTCAATCAAATTTATCTTTTTTTTAATTATCAATTGCCGTCAGCTTTAGCTGACGGATAAAGAAATAAATGAAAACCATCCCGGCTTTCCGAAGGATCTAGGGATAGCCACAAAAAAGGCTATTTTTAGGGCTAAAGCCCCCTTGATTTTATGGGCTAGTTCCTCCGTTCGCTGAAGCGAACGGTAAGTGAGAAAAAGAAAATTACACATTATTACTGAAGCTGAAGATAATTTTTCTACTCACGTTTTAATGAAGTTTTCTATATCGAATGCATGTTTTAATTTAACTACCCACTATGATCGACATAGACCTGGAAAAGTTTTAAGTGAAGTAAAAAGGATTCTGAAACCGGGAGGTAATTTTATTATTGGTATCATTGACAGGGAAACCCGGCTTGGAAAAATTTACGAGTCAATGAAAAGCTCAAACAAGTTTTACAGCGAAGCGAAATTTTATTCTGCTGAAGAAGCAATAAAGCTCATTGAAAAAAGCGGATTTACTTTTAAAGATGCATGTCAAACAATATTTTCGGATCCGGATAAAATGACCGCACCCGATTCTGTCCGCAATGATTACGGTGAGGGTGCTTTTGTAGTTATCAATTTCGTTAAATCAACTTAAGGAGATCAAAGTGAAAATTCTGATAATAATTAATGACGCACCTTATGGTACTGAAAAAGCATACAACGCACTTCGTTTGTCAATGAACATCCAAAAGGAAAAGCCCGAAACCGAATTAACGGTATTTCTTATGGCTGATGCTGTCGGATGTGCCGTTCCGAATCAAAAAACCGCACAAGGATATTACAATATTGAGAGAATGCTCAAAGCAGTTCTAAACAAAAAGGTCAATTTGAAATGCTGCGGAACATGTCTTGATGCAAGAGGTTTTGACTCAATTCAATTAATCGATGGCGCCGAAAGAAGCACTATGCAGGAATTAACCATGCTTACTTTTGAGGCTGATAAAGTGATTACCTTTTAGGCTGCTTGCTAATCCAAACTAATTTAGATTTTATTTTTATCTGCACGATGATTTATTTTCGCATGTGTCTTGAAATAAAAAACTTAATAACTCATGCTACGCACTTTTTGGATTAATGGAATGCTGGAATAATGTCCGAAGAACTCCTTTGGAGGAAAAATGTCAAAAACAACATTCTATCATTCCAATATTCCAAGCATTTTGCGTAAGGTGAGTTAATAACAAGGCATTCTTATGAAAACAAAAGAAGAAAGTGTATTAACAGCATTAGATGCGGATGATATCGAATTATATCCATATCTGCCCCATATCCTGCAAGATCTTTGGGAGATGGGAACACCGCCCGAAACTATTATCGACCTTGTATTAAAGCATACCAAAGAATATTCTAAACTTAAAGTGCTGGATTTAGGATGCGGCAAAGGTGCTGTATCGATAAAATTATCGCACCGGCTGCGCTGCACATGCTTCGGAATTGATGCTGTGAAGGAATTTATTGGTGAGGCTAAACTAAAATCACTCGAGTATAATGTCGATTCGTTATGTAAATTCGAAGTGAACGACATTCGTACGCGGGTTAAAGAATTATCTGATTTTGATGTGGTAATACTTGGTGCGGTTGGTCCTGTTTTGGGTGACTATTTTTCAACTCTTACAACTCTTTTAAATTGCCTAAACAAAAACGGAATAATTATTATCGATGATGGATATATCGATGAAACCAGCAGCTTCACCCATCCATTGATTCAGAAGAGAAACGCCATTCTTGAGCAAATTAAAACTGCGGCAATGACGATTATCGACGAAGTAATAATCAGTCCGGATGAAATTAAAGCATCGAACGAGTTCATATTCGAAAAAATAAAGAAGAGGTGCGAAGAATTAATCAATAAATTTCCCGGTAAAAGAGACTTGTTCTTTAATTACATAAAACACCAGGAAGAAGAAAACAAAATTCTTGAAGAAAAAATTATTTGTTCTGTAATGGTAATTAAAGAAATTATTTAAGAATTTTGATTGAGAAAATTTTGGGGATATAATGTTAAGCGATCAAAATATTTTACCTTTTGAAGGGAGTCTTGCTTTAGACGGTTATCACTGCCAGACCAACTCTCTTGCAAAAATCTATCATTATAACAAACATCCTCTCACGGAAGATATGCTCTTAGGACTTGGCGCCGGCATGGGCTTTATTTATTGGCGGATGGGCGGAGGAAAACAAAAAGGACCTAAATCTGAGTTTGGTGATATTGTCTTCATAGGCGGAAGAGGAAATAACAAAAGCTTCTTTCAAGATGTCGGAAAAAGAACCGGTGTTGAGATCGAAATAAAATCAACAGCAAGCGCAAAAAAAGCGGAAGCGGCGATGCTTACAAAATTATCAAACAAAGAACCTGTAATGGTTTACGGAGATATGGGTTTCCTTCCATGGTTTGAATTGCCGGAGGATTACCATTTCGGCGGACATACATTTGTCGTCTGCGGCTTTGATGGTAAAGATAATGTCTTAGCTTCCGACATAGATCAAAAAGCAAGTGGTTTAAAGAAAGGATTTTATTCATCTATATCTTTAGAGCAGCTTAGAAAAGCGAGAGGCTCCACCTACAAACCATTCCCGCCAAAAAATACCTGGCTCGAATTCAATTTTGATAATTTCCACAGTCCAACTAAAGAAGATATCTATTCGGCAATAAAACAAACAATTGAAGCACAGCTAAAACCACCGATTAAAAACCTTGGCATAAAAGGAATGAGGCATACCGCAACTGAACTGCTTAAATGGCAAAATTATTTTAATGATATGGAATTAAGAATGAATTTATTCAATCTTTATATTTTTATCGAGATAGGCGGCACTGGCGGGGGATGTTTCAGATATATGTATTCGAGATTCTTAAAAGAAGCTTCGATGATTACGGGGAATGATAAACTAACTGCTGCATCAAAAATGATTTTCGAATCCGGCAAGTTATTTTCTGAAATCGGAATGATGTTTAAAGATGCTCAAACCGATCCGGATATTAAAGACAAATTAATGAATGCAAGCGAATTGTTTAATAAAATTGCCGTGATAGAAGAAGATGCATTTGATCTAATGATAATCTCTTAATATTTGAAGCGGAATACATATTTCGTTTGTCTAAAAACTTAAAGTTCTTTCTGCTGTTTTAAATTCGGGCAAAAACAAAATTGTTGAACGACAGTTAATTTAATTCACTACTGCCGTGAAATAAAATAATTCAATATGGAGGACGTATGAAACGATTATTAGTTTCAACGATTATTATTGTTCTCCTGGGAAGCAGTCCGGTTTTATCCCAATTTGTTGTTACTTCGTCAGTTCCGTCTGACGGTTCAGTAAATGTGCCTTTATCAGCAAGCGTTAGCTTCACCTTCAGTGAACCGATTGATACATCATTGCGTTTTGACAATCCGCGATTTCCGGTCTCTTTACTCTCAACCGAGCCTCAAGATTCATTGGTTATCAACTCTGTAAGTTATACTGCCGATTTAAGGACAATCTCATTTGAGGTAGTCCATACTGCCAACACTGATTTTGCTTGGATATTAACCGGCGCAAGAAGTACTACGGGACAAATGCTTGCTCTGCCCTATGTATTAAACTATACAACTTCATCAGCGTACGGGAATTATTCGGTAAGCGGAAATATTGTATTCGAAGGAGGAAATCCAACCGGTGCCATTGCTGTCCTTTTAGATAGAACCATTTTCAGTGAAGAAGAAGAAGGAATTGTAAAAACTGCTGCGGTCATTGATAATTCTTCCGGTGCGTATACACTTAATTATGTTCGCGACGGAGTGTATTGGCCCGTTGCCGCAAAAGACCTGGATGGAAATGGAATAATCTCTCCCGAATATGATTTAATTGGTTTTTACGATCCTGATAATGACGGACAGCCGGACAGCATTATTATTTCAGGCTCTAATATTTCGGATATAGATATAAACCTGCGCTTTTTATTTAATACTGTAACTGCTAAAACTTATCTTTTCGATGCCAGGATATTTGCACAACTATACGCATCCGATCAGCAGCTCATAGCTATTGGCGTTCATGCGGATCCAAAAGGGATTGATATTAGCGTTGACGGTAAAGCTTTTATGTGGGTGTATCAATTCTTCTCGCCTTCGCTCAATTTAAATACCACCGTTATTTTCTCGTCATTAATAATCTTTGTAGATACAGCCTCTGTTTGGATGCCGGCAAGTATGAGTCCAATCCCGGCAAATTTTATCGACAGCGATTCCGCAATGGCAATTGTTGAAGATAACGGCGGAAGGAATTTTGCAGCGCAGCATAACCTTGTAAGAAGAACTTTGTACGGCGGTAATTTTTGGTGGGCATTTTTCCCCGATGACTCAACAAAAATATTTTGGACAGCCGAGTATGAATCGGAAGAGCCGGATGGATCCTCGCTTGTATTCAGAGCTTTTGTTGATATGGTTACAGGGCAATTTCTCGGATGGAGTCTTACAGATGCAGAAACTTTACCGAAGCCAATACCGCAGGGATATTATCTGGCTCAAAACTATCCCAATCCCTTTAATCCTATAACAACAATTGAGTTTCAAATTCCCGAACCATCTTATGTAACTATAAAAATTTTCGATGTAATTGGAAGAGAAACCGCTACTCTTGTAAATGAATTTCTTCCTTCAGGTACACATAAAGTAAAATGGGATGCCAAGGGTCATCCGGGCGGAGTTTATTTTTATCGCCTCGAAGCCGGTGGGTTTATTCAAACAAAAAAGATGATTCTTTTGCGGTGAAAATAATTTCCATTTTCTATTAGTAACTCACGTTACACAAAATATTAGTCATTAGATTAAATTCGAACGTAGAGACGGGGCATGCCCCGTCTCTGCAACCTAATAATGCGTAAAATATCGCATCGCTTGAGTACGAGGACAAACGGTAATATGAACACTGCGTAATGTGAGTTAGTAATCGATCGCTTGAAAATTTTTGTTGAAATCTTTTGTTCTATTGACTATGTTGACAGTTGAAAAGTAAATTTAATTAGTAAGTTAAATCAAAAAATTAATCTACATTCATCATAATAAAAGAAAGGGGCAGCTTATGCCGACAGAAAAAACAGACCTGCTTACAGCGGGTAACATTGCAAAACAGCTTGGCGTATCAGATGCAAAAGTAAAAAAAGCAATACAAGAGCTTGGGATAAAACCCGCGGCAAAAAAAGGTGTGTGTAATTATTACGCAAAAGGCGATTTGGGTAAAATTAAAACTGCCTTCAAATAATTTTAGGTTCTATGTTGTTTATAGTGGGTAAGATATCCTTTAATAGTTACCTTGAGAAGT
>CAZTDB010000132.1:0-6635 GCA_964612385.1 uncultured Ignavibacteriaceae bacterium | reverse complement strand
ATATAATCGCTTATAGCCCAAAAATAACCGAAGCGGGAAAAATATCTTCCGTAAGTTCCGTCTTCACCGAAAGCAGGCGGAAGCAAACCGGAGCGCCTGCCGGATTCAATGGGAAATATGGCAAAGGGCAGCGGAATCGGAAAGGGAACTCCGCCAAAATTCAACCAGATCCACTCGGCTACTATCTGCTCTTTGTGTATCACTTTCATCTTTGGTGAATAAAAATAATAGTGAGGAAAACCGGCATCGCATGTTGTGTAAATTCCATCTTCAATAAAGTATGTTTCTCGGTCAACCTTCTTAATTTTAGCTCCTGTATAGATTGCTCCTTCCGATTCACTGCCTGCTGAAGAAATGAATCCGCGCTGAGTTTTAAAATTATATTTCATTCTAACTCCTTCATAAACCTCACCGCGTTCTTTAAGCACGGGGGTTTTCACATAGGTATTTGGAAGTGAGTCGGACGGAATTCCTGTCGCTTCAATATTGCTTGTCTCAAAGTCAACATAAATATTTGCGCTTTTAAGATTAGTCTGCTTATATGAAAGCTCCCCTTCCCCATATAAATTCATCTTACGGTTATTGATAAAAAATATGAGCGAATCCGATGCGCTGGCATAAACGACGGTATCAACATCATATCTGCGCTGTAAGGTAGTATCAACAAAAGTAGTATCGGTAGTGAAAATGGTAAGCGTATCCGGCAGAGAAACTATAGTTGTATCGAACTGCTGGGAATAAGCAATTACAACCGGTAAAAATAGAATAGATATTAAAAAAGAAAATTTCATCTGCAGCGAAATTGAGAATTCAAATTCAAACTAACCGGATAATGATTTGTAAAACACTAAAGCCGAAGCGCCTTGAATTCCTGCATCGTTCTTCAGTAAAGCCGGAATTACGTTAATTCTATTTTTAATAGAAGTAAGAACCCGTGCTTTAATATTTTGTTTGATGGCATCAATCAGCGGATCGCCAAAACCGGCAACGCCTCCTCCCACTATTATTGTATTGATGTCCAATAAATTGCTTACCGATGCTAATGCCGCTCCTAAATGCAGCCCCATTCTTTCAATTACAAATTTTGCATACTCGTCGTTTATCTCTGCAGCTTCTTGAATTATTTTAGGAGTAACTTCAGCAGGGTTATTATTAATTAAGCTCCATATTTTCGATTCGCGATGTTCAAGCAGCTCTTCGGATACTCTCTGCTTCAAATAATTTATACCGATGTAAGTTTCAATACATCCGATTGAACCGCAATTGCATTTAGGACCTTCAAAATTTATCGTCATGTGTCCTATTTCGCCGGCAGCACCAAACTCACCTCTAAAGATTTGTCTGTTGTGAATTATTCCACCGCCGACTCCGGTACCCAATGTAACCATAATAAATGAATTAAGATTTTTTCCAGTTCCGAAAATCATCTCACCTATTGCGGCTGCATTAGCATCGTTTTCAACATGAACCTCAAGCCCGAATTCCTCTTTGATATATTTCCCTAACGGAACTTTTCCCCAGTGAGGGAGGTTCGGAGGATTTTCAACAGTACCGTGCTCAGTGGAAACAACTCCGGGTGAGCCAATGCCGATCCCTTGAATCTTAAATTTATTATTCAAAAAAATTTCGTTGATGCCTTTGTTAATTTGCCGTATGATGCTATCGGGACCCTCTTCAGCATTAGTTTTGAAAGATAATTTTTCGATAATCTTTCCTTCGTCGGTAACGATCCCGAGCTTTAAGTTGGTTCCGCCAAGATCTACACCAACGGCATATTTTTCTTTTTTAGACATTCCCTATAATCTTTACATATTTATTACAAATCTTTTATATACACAGATTAAATTACTAATTGTCCTGTATAATATTATGAATTTTTACTTAAGACGGCAATGCTAAAGATTTACTTGATCTTCAAATTCTTTATAGAACCAAAATGATAGAAAATCGGAAAAGAATTTCGTTCCATTACTCAGTTAGAAATAAGCTAATAAGGTATAAAGTGCTGTGCATATTTTATGTTACTAAGGTTGGAAAGAATAATGTATATTTCATTTTAAATTTCATACCTAAGTAAAAAAATTATTTTGCTGAACAATAATCCGATGTCGATTTTCAATTTCTTGTAATGCTAATTACAATTTCAGAAGAATTGTTTTCTGCTTAATGCTCAATTAATTTGTTGGCAAGTAATCTATTAATTACTGAATTCCATTGATACAATTTTAATTTCTTGAGGATAAGTAATATCACCCAGCGGCGATGTAACTGTCGGTTTAGCATACACAATTAAATTAGATGATGAACCGGCATTACCGCCAATGCTTAATGCTAAATTGATTAGGGATTCATAACCTCTATCTTTAAAGAATGAAACGAGATCGAGACTTATTTCAACGGGGATATTGGTAGTTTGTCCGGTACCGGGTACGCTTACTTCATTTCCAAGATTTCCGCTGATTGTTTGTTTATCATCAATCAACAATCTCCATGGAAATGATTTAATTAAAGCATTGGTTTTAGGATAGCCGCCTGTTCCGTCATTCGGATTTTTTGCCTCAATATTAAGTGTAAACGATACAGGAAGCTTTCCCTGAGCAACTGCTGTTGTAAGCGATATGATTTCCTGCGGCGAAAAATCGCTTAACTTAGATTTATTAGAAATGTTCACTCCGTTTAATTTAAAACTTGCAACGTTTCCAAGCTTAAATTTTAGTCGTGATAAATTAACCATTGTTTGATAAACACTGCAGCTTACCTGCGTAAGCGAGAATAATAAAATTAGAAACAAATATTTTTTCATAACTCACCTCTTTTTAGCAATTAAAGTTTATCCCCTATTAAATTGGAATAGTAAATTGATTATCAGCCTATCATCAAGAAAAATCAGATTCGGGATTCCTCAATTTTCTTCAGAATTATATCAGCTACCTTTAATGCTTTCAATCCGTCTTCACCCGAAACCACGGGTTTTGAATTTGTTAAAATGGAATCAACAAACAACTGCAGTTCATATTGGAGTGCATTTAGCTCCTTAGTTTCAGCTTGCTCATAAACAATTCTTCTTTTCTTTTCACCAATTCCTATTTCTCCGAATGAAATTGATCCTGCCATCGTATTTTCTGCTATAGGAATAAGCCTATATATTTCGGAAACCCCGGTAATGAAATCAACGGCGATGTAAGTATCTTTTTGGAAAATTCTCATCTTTCGCATTTTCTTTTGAGATATTCTGCTGGAAGTAACATTCGCAACTGCGCCGTTTTCAAATTCGATGCGGGCATTTGCTATATCTACATTATCCGAAACAACTGCAACACCGCTTGCATCAATTTTTTTTACTTCACTTTTAACGAGGCTTAAGATTACGTCGATATCATGTATCATTAAATCTAAAACTACGGCTACATCTGTGCCGCGAGGATTAAACTGTGCAAGCCGATCCGTTTGAATGAACATCGGTTTTATAATATACTTTTCTAAGGCTATCAAAGCTGGATTAAAACGCTCGATGTGCCCCACCTGCAAAACGAGATTATTTTCATTTGCAATTTGAACAAGCTCTTCGGCTTCATCTATTCGTGCGGTAATAGGTTTTTCAACAAATACATGCTTATGATTATGCATACATTCTTTGCAAATATCATAATGAGCGCTTGTAGTAGCTGCAACCGAAACAGCATCCGTTCTATCAATTAAATCTTTAAGCGATTCAGCCGCCGCGACTTTATACTCCGAACTTACTGCAGCCAATATTTCCGGGTTTGTGTCATACAATGACGTTAACTGACAACCCTCAATTTGTGAGAACATCTTCAGATGCAGTTTTCCTAAATGCCCTAAGCCCACAACCCCTATTTTTAGTTTATTCATTTTATCTGCTCATTATTTTTTGATAAGCGATTATTCTATCGTAGCCGCCGTACTGCGGATCGTTATAAAAAAGAAATACGGAATATTCGTTTTTTGTTTCCCAATTATTTCCTTCCAAATAAAACCAATCTTCATTTACTATATTTCCATTAATTACATCGGCAGTAACAAATTGATAATCGTAAACTCCTCTTTTTAACGGTACGGTAATAGTATACAAGCCGCCGTTATTTCTCATTTCATACTGCGGAAGCACCCGCCATTCGTTAAATGCTCCGATTAAAAAAACGCTGCCGGTAAATTCTTCGGGCGGTCGGATTGAAAATGTTACGTTCAGATAATCGGCAAATTCACTTTTATAATTAGTTAAAAGAAAGCTGCCTTTGAGATTTGGATTTGGCTTCTTAAAAAATCTCGAATATTCAATACCGTCAAATTTTGCATTAACATCTTTTCTGTTGAAGATATTGAAATCTCTAAGATCGACCTGGCGGTATCCGTTGCCCGGTCTTAAGTCGCGTGCAATAAAAGAAAATTTATTATTTCCATTCCAATAAAACTGCCTCGTGTTTGTATTGAATTTTCTATCGACTATTACCGAATAATCCATCTTTTTATTTTCAATTATTTCAACTTGCTCAACAAATGACGGAGTGAATTCTTCGGGCAAATCAAAATTCGTGGTAATATTAAATACTTTAGCAAGGTCTGCCGGAAAGTAAGTTTTATCTTCAAGCTGCTCCCTCTTCAACACTGCTCGTAAATTAACTTCGTTTCGAACCGCGTAAAATCTTCCCGTCTCATAAACGATCGAAGTATCGTATGAATCAGTAATAAAAAACATCCACTTGCCTGAGAATGGAAAAGAAACTACATCTTTATTGTTTGGAAAGAACCCTTTGTAATGATAACGCGCTCCTTCAATTACAGTTGGGAGTCGTTCGAAATCCAAATTGTAAGAAGTATTTTGCCCAATATTAAGAAGAAAAATATTATCAACCGGATTCCAATTCCTATCGCAGAAGCGGAAGACGATATTTAAATTGGGAATTATATCTGCTTCTAAATCAAACTCAATCTTGAGTGTTTGCGGGGGAGTTAAATCTAGTTCCATAACAGGAAGGAGAAGTTCGTCCGTCGTGAAGTACTTCAAACTTTTAATTTCAATTTCTTGTGATGCACCACTTTTAGTCAGCAGAAGAAAAAATGAAATGAACGTTATGAATATTTTAAGCAGCATTTCCTCTTTCAAAAATTAAAAATTTCAACGCACTTAATTGAAGTGTGCGGCACAAAAATTCTTACCTGTTCGTTTTCTCTATAAGTTTCCAGAAGCAGCCCATCTTCGTAAGCTTCAATCAGCTTACCGGATTTAAAAACAATTTCATAAATCGGAGTATCTCCCTTTGGATCGAGTGTTAGTCCGTAATTTTCGTACATGGTGATGTTTAAGGTTTTGCCCAAAAAGTTATTCCATTCCATTTTCATGGAGCTCTCCTTCTTTAATTAGTTTATTAATTTTTTTTATTAACGCCCCGAAGTCCTCACAAACGTAATATTTTTGCAGAAGCTGCGAAGCAATTGAATACTCTTCGGCATTTAAATAATTTACATAAGCTGATACAACTGCATTCAAGAATTCTAAAGAGTGTTTACAGTCCCATTTTTTAGAATGAAAATTCTCATCGAGAAAAGAAATAATGTTTTCATTTTCGGTGATATATACATCGTATAACTCCGAGTTTACAGAAAATAGCTCAAGATTTTCGTATCTCCAAAGATTTAACGGAAGAAATATTAAATCAGAGCTTAAGTTAAACTGATTGAAGGACGGATTTCCCGTGATAATTATTGTTTGCTGCAGTTCATCCGAAATCATATCGTAAGGCTGCATAAAACCGGAATCGATGCTGTCAATCAGCCGTATTGAATCGATCAAGGAGTATATAAATAATTTGTGAGAACTTTTTCCACTCAACGTTTCACTATCAACAAGCACGATTTCCTGAATACCGTCATTATCAAGATCGGATAACCAAATTGAAGGAATCGTGAAAGAGCGGCGATAAATTTCCTTTCCATCTGTGCTAAGTATTAACAAATACGAATTTTCCAGCTTAATCTCGTATGAATTTATAATAAAATAATTTTCCTGGGCAAATAAATGTCCTGCTGAGATTAAGATGACTGCTAATATCGCTCTTCGCATTTGAAGTAAAAACTATAATAATTACAATCAAATATACTTTTTAATTTCTTATTTATCAGTAGAATACAGCAAAAAAATGATTGTGAACAGGGAGGGGAAAAAGGGGGGCATGGATGGATGGATGCATGGGTGCATGAGTGCATGGGTGTTCGTAGAATCGTCAGGAAATGGTTGAATGATTGTTATAATTTTTTAATTTCTCAATGCCACCCCTCAAGGAGTGAGAAAATTAGATACGCATTTCTCTCGCTCCAGAGGAGCAAAACATTAGTAGAATTAATAAAACTAGTAATAAACAATAGCTCCGTTAGGAGCGATACATTTGTTGTCGTTTTAACGAACGGATAAACAAAACGGAAAAACTTCCCGGCTTTTCCAACGGAATACTTTGGATAGCCGCATTACCTCCGCCTAAAATATTCGGCACTAAATCGGCTAAAATTTTCTTCGCATAAATCCCGAAGGGATGACATGATTATAGAACAAATTAAACCCATAATCCCCAAACCCCGGAGGGGTGACATGTTTATTCGGCTTACATTGAACAACGCAT
>CAZTDB010000131.1:0-6690 GCA_964612385.1 uncultured Ignavibacteriaceae bacterium | reverse complement strand
ATTTTTTGATTGAGAAATAAGCAAGGCATATTTATAACTGCATATTATTATTTTCTTATAAAGAAAATCCCGATATAATTTCATGTTTTTATCCAGCCGGCTATTCAAGATATTTTTAAGGAAACTATTCAGAGCAAGCCGCATATATCACTACAGTTGAAAGGGTGTATTTATAATTTAAACCATTTAACCGGCAGTACTGCCTAATGCAGTAGAACATGTCGTGGATTAACCAAAGGAAAAGAAAATGAAACCACAAACTCAAACCCTGCTTACAATTTATTCATTCTTTGCTTTTTTAACGTGCGTTACTGCAGCACAAACCGGTACAACTTACAAAATTGCTGACACTGGACAGCTTAAATACTACAATAACACCACTGAAATTTCTGCACCTTCCGCAGGGCAATCCTTTTACGGACAGGATGCTAATTACTCCGGGAATCTTCCTTTGTATACAAACAATGGCGACGGAACTATAACCGATAATGTTACTGGGTTGATGTGGGCAAAGAGCCCGGATATAGATGGGAACGGAATTATCAATTATAACGATAAGATGTACTTTGACGAAGCTGCTGCCTTTGCCTCATCCTTCACTCTTGCCGGATACAGTGATTGGCGTTTGCCAACTATTAAAGAACTTTACTCCCTTATTATGTTTAGCGGAGCTGAGATAAATCCTAATGCAACTTCAACTGCGGGCAGCATACCCTTTATTAACACCGCCTATTTTGATGTCGGTTACGGAGACCTTAATATGAACGAAAGACTCATCGACGGTCAGGTTGCAACTTCAACATTATATGAAAGCACCACCATGGGAGGGAATAGAACTATGTTCGGTGTAAATTTTATTGACGGACGAATAAAGGGATATCCGGCTGATGTATCTATCGGAAAAAAATATTACGTATTATATGTTCGGGGTAACACTGCATATGGAAAAAATCAATTCGTTGATAATGACGACGGAACAATTACCGATAACGCCACATGTTTAATGTGGATGAAAAACGATAACGGCGCGGGGGTTTTATGGGAGAATGCGTTAAGCTACGCTGAAAGTTTTGTGTATGCCGGTTACACTGATTGGCGATTGCCTAACGCCAAGGAACTGCACAGCATTGTCGATTACACACGCTCCCCGGAAACATCAAATTCTGCAGCTATTGATCCCGTGTTCAATTGTACCGAAATTACTAATGAAGCAGGCGAAATAGATTATCCATTTTACTGGACGGGCACAACATTTTGCAGTCAAACTACAACTGATGGGAAAAGTGCAGTTTACATTTGTTTCGGGAGAGCAATGGGTTATATGCCCGAGTTCGGAGGCTGGAATGATGTGCATGGCGCGGGTGCTCAACGAAGTGACCCTAAAACGGGAAATCCCAACCAATATCCGTATGGTTTCGGTCCCCAAGGTGATGCTGTCCGTATTTATAATTATGCCCGCTTAGTTCGTGATGCAAGCGCAGCAACCGACGTGCGGCAAGAACGATTAGGCTCAACCGTCAAACCGGATAAATTTGCACTCAAGCAGAATCATCCTAATCCGTTTAATCCTATTACGACGATAAACTTTGAACTACCAGTTGAAGCATTCGCAACTTTAAAGATATTTAACATCCTGGGAAATGAAGTGGCTTCTTTATTAGATGAGAAATTGCCAGCGGGTCGATACGAAGTTAAGTTAGACGGTTCAAATTTAACCAGCGGAGTTTATCTCTATCGTTTGGTAGCAGGATCATTCATCGAAACGAAAAAACTCGTTGTGTTAAGATGACTCCGAAAGGCATTCAACACCACATTCAAATACCACTTGAATTTTACAGAAAATGTAAAGCGAATACGCGCTGAGTAATCTAATAATTAAAATTAAAACTCTTAGCATCTCCTCAACGGAGCAGCATCATTTTTTTATTTGCAGTGAAGGTTCCTGCCTGAATTTTATAAATGTAAATTCCGCTTGCTAACCCGGAGGCACTTCCAAAGGATCCTGCGGAAAATTCTATTTCATAATTGCCTGGAGTTTTTTCCTCATTCAACAAAGTAGTTACCTCTTTCCCTAATAAGTCAAACACTTTAATTGTTACCTTACACTCATCAGGTATTGAATATCTAATGATAGTGGCTGGATTAAAAGGATTAGGATAGTTTTGATAAAGAACAAATTCAGACGGAATAAGATTTTCTGTGTTTGCTTCAATGTATGATTTTGTCCCGACTAATAATCGATAATTCTTGCTTTTAATATTTGCCGGTATTTTAACATGCATTCCCGGTGAAAGTTTTATGGCATTATTCAATCGTTCATCGATTAAGAACATTAAATAATTTTGATCGGGATTTTTCCATTCAACATTAATCGTTAATTCTTGTCCGGTTATATTTTTTACTTCGAGTTGATATGTCTGCCCTTCACCAATCTCATTGCGGGATTCTTTCATTAAATATTTATAATCAGTTGAAAGATTGTCGTTTCGCAAAACTATTCTCGCTTCCTCAAAATCTCCCGGCGGTGCAAAATAATCGTCTATATCGTAATCATCCGACGATTCGGGATTATAGCCAATAAACACTCTTGATTTTTCTTCGCCATCTAAATTGAGTGAAAGCTTAATATCGTTATCGCCGGCAATTTGAATTTGATCTTCACTTGCTGATTT
Source organism: uncultured Ignavibacteriaceae bacterium (assembly GCA_964612385.1). Taxonomy (GTDB): domain Bacteria; phylum Bacteroidota; class Ignavibacteria; order Ignavibacteriales; family Ignavibacteriaceae; genus JAGUYG01. The sequence continues at coordinate 4,018 of CAZTDB010000131.1, read as the reverse complement.
ACCCAGAGTGCCATTTGGGTCGTATGGAATTTTAAGTGATGTTAAGCCGCTAATATTATTAAAGTAATATCCTTTGTAGGGGAAAAAAGTCTGCGCAGTATTCCAGCTTCCGCTCCAATCATAGATAACGGTATTAACTCCTAAACCATTTGCATTACGTACATCAAGCCAGGTTGTACTTCTTTCGAAAGGATTGGAGATAATATTCCAGCCCGAATGCAATGAGATCGAATAAGTATTATCGCCGGCTAAATTCACGCTGTTCACCTGCATATTAACACTCAAAGGGTTTTTACTGAGCATCCAAAATCCGTTGCCGGGTTTAAAGGCGAAAGTAGCTGAGTTGTCGTATTCTATCAAATAATTTTCGGCAGCACCATTATCGTAGTAAGCATTCCAATCCTGTTTTTGAGTACCGGCACCGCTGACAATTTGTGAAATTGGATAAAATATGGATCCGGGAAGTGCAATCATTCTATAACTTGATTGGGTGAGTCCGCCGAACGAAAATGATTTGTTTACTGCAAATGTTGTCGGATAGGTTGAACCCGCTGTGTATTTCTTTAAAATAATATCATCTATCACTGCACCGCGGTAAGTTCTGCAACATTGCTCTCATCACTTTTGAATAAGAATGCTATGTAGATTCCGTTCTTTCCGGTAAGGTTACCGAGAACAGGTACATTTTTCAAATCAAAGCTTTCACTTATCCATTGAAAAGTTGAGCTTGAATCGCTTTTAACTGTTCCATAAAAATATATTCCGTCCGAAGATGCTAACCATCTTAAAGTATCGTAAACCACCTCACAATCTAAAAAGTAAATGAACTCGAGCACGGCATCCGTAGCATTAGATAAATCAAAAGGACCGTAAATCATCCATGCCCGCATAAGATCAGGATAGCCGGCGCTCCATGTACTTGCTTCTGTGCCTTCGGCAGCACAGTAACCCGCATAATGTATGTTATCGCTTAGTAAAATTTTACCCCAATAAGCATCAGTATAACCATCCGCGGCATAGACATCCCACTCATTCGGGAATGCACCTTCAAAATCTTCCGTTTTAATGTTCTCCCAGCCTGCGGGTGAAACAGCCGGATGATTGATATTCGACTGAACTTGTTTCTTTCCATTATTTGTTTCGGACGGGTTGTTTACTTTTATATACCGGCTTCTGTCAAAAACTTCCACTACGATTTTATCTCCTGCCGATGGGGATTTTTTTTGATTAGTTTGTGCATATATCTGAAGGTTTACAATCATTGCAAAAGATATAAGTAATTGCAGGAATATATTTTTCATGATAAAATCCTTTTATACTATTGAAACTTTAGTAATAATTCTACTCTTCGTCTTTTTTAATAAAAATAAACTGACCGCCTTCGTCATTAGCATCTCTTATAACCTGCAGCATCGGTGTTTGTTCTGAGTTATTCGTTACGGCAATTCTAAACTCATTGAATAGCTGACCGGCATCAAAATATTTCCTATCATTTTCTTTTAATGCTTTGATCAAGTAATAAGTAAAGATTGAATGATCGTCTTTTCCCGCATCGCTTACTTCTTCCACACCGCCAGATGTTAACGCCAGGCGTGATTGCTTTCGATAAACCTCACGATAATATCTTTCCATATTATTCGGATCGAATTTTATGCTTTCGGTTCTTGAGCCTCTGAAGATATCGCCGGCAAAGCACGCATCGGTAATCAGCAAGGTATGTTTCGAAGGAATTCCGCTTAAAAAAGTTTTTACATCGTTATTGGAGATATAATCCGCAACCGAATTTGTTTTTGCATCAACCGGAACCCAATATCCTCTATTCAATGCTTTGTTGAACTGACCGTGTCCCGCATAAAATATTAATACGTTATCATCTTTGGTTGTTTTCTCGGCAAGCCATTCGAATTTTTGAATAATATTTCTTCTTGTTGCTTCTCTATCTAAAAGAGTAATTACCTCGTTGAAATGGTATTCATCACGGAGTATATCCGCCACACCTACAGCATCATTCATTGCATTTCTTAATGGACGCCAGTATCCGTCATAAGAATTTATTCCGATGACTAATGCAATGTACCTTCCGCCCGAGATTATATCCTCAAGCTTTCTGGTAATATAAAAAGTATCGATAGTCGAATTAAATTTATTATCCACGGCTTTTATTACCACAGGATTATCGCCGACGTGCAAGAATAGGCTTACATTAAACTCACCGTTTGATGCAAGCTTTGCTTTTTGATTATTAACGTAAACTTCCAAAACACCCGCAGGATCTGTGGCAATGCCTTTAACGTTAACCAGCTCGGATTTTCGAACTACTTTAACACCGCGCTGAACTTGCGGTTCGATGATAGTAATTTGCGGTCCGGTTTCATCGAGGTCGGTAAAAACATCAAATTGTATTTCGGATGAAACATCTATTAAGTTTGCCGCTTTCACTATAACAGCATTTTTTCCGCTTTTAAGCTGCACATTTACAAAGAATAAATTATCCTGCAGCAGCACTGCTTCAACGCCGTTCACTGTTATGGATTTAATTCCTGCAGCATCAAAAACTTTCCCGCGTACTGTTATAATGCTTTCCTTATGATTCAATTCATTTGACGGCGGGATAACCGGATCCAATATTGTTATTTGAGGTCCGGTTTCAATTTTCTCTTCCGGAGGGGGAACAATTTCTTTTTTAGGCTCCTCCTTTTTTGGTATCAGTCTTCCCGGTTTTGTTGATCCGCTAATTTGAGCAAACAAAATTTGGGAGAAAAGTAAGAAAGCTAAACATACAATTACCTTCTTCATTTTACTTCTCCATTTAATAAAATTACGGTCTGTTTGGCGGAGTTGGAAAACTGGTTACCGGCGGTGTGGATGAATCGCTGCTGCTCTTTTTACCCAATACCAGAACAGCCGCTGTGCCTCCAACTAATGCGGCACCACCGACAAACACATACCAGGGAACCCCGCCTCCTTCTACTATTTCTTTGGCGGTTACATCGAAATAAAAATCTTCACCGTCAAGCGATGCTTCTTCATCGGGATGCAAAGTCCACACAATTCTACATTTTTTATTTGCAAAATTTCCGGTTCCGATGTCCCCGCTTAAATCCTCCGGAACTAAGCTAAATCGGGGATCGCTTGTTCGCTTTAAAACAATTCCGATTTCATATTTTTTGGCGTCATCGCCTTTAAATTCATAGTAAATAAAAATTTTACCTTCCGAATAATCAAAAGCAGCCTGAATTTTTTCTTGTGCGGTTATCGCTCTGCTTAAAATCAGAACCGTAAAGCAGAACAAAATTTTGAATGAAATTTTTGACATTTTTAATCTCCAAATCTTTTGGAATCATTGTAAGTGATTTATTTCTATTAAAATTGATACGACTGATTTTCCTTTGCTTCGCGCCTTGAAACTAATTACATCGGATGATTGGAAATCAATGTTTGCTTGATCAACTGTTTTATTGCCTAAAACTTTTATAAGACGCTCCCAAAACGTTCCTTCTTCAAATTCAACTTTCATCATAATATCTTTTAGATCGAGACTCTCCTTTGAATAAAGAAAACAATAGTAAGAAACTCCCGATGTTTCATCTAACATGTTAAAACTTTCTTCATCGGGGATGGCAACATTGTTTTGGCGGTAAGGAAGATAAGCGATCATTCTCTCGTCTAACGGAAATATTTGGTACGTTTTGAATGTCAAGTCAGAACTAAAAGCATAAACATAAGCCGGTTCGTTGTTCGAAATTCGCAGCTCAAAAAGAGTTCCGGCATGATACGAGTTTTTCATAGAAAAGTATTGACCGTTGAAAGTAACCTCCATTGCATCGCCATTGCTTTCGCGAAATTGCAAAGTGCCCGAAAGGTCAGGAATCTCCGGATCAGGTTGAGATTTATCGATCATCTCAAAGGCATACTTACAGAAGAAATCGAAATCGGAATAGCGTATCCATGCAAAGCCGTCACTTCCCCAATAAGATCCCCAGCTATTTATAAGTTCAAATGCTCCATCAAACTTTTT
>CAZTDB010000130.1:0-6694 GCA_964612385.1 uncultured Ignavibacteriaceae bacterium | reverse complement strand
AGACGCACAGCTTAATCAAACGGTAAGCATACCGATTAAGGTGAAAAGTTTTAACGATATAAGCGCAATTTCACTGAAGATAGAATACGATGTTAACTCTTTACAATTTATGGGAGTAAAAAATGGTATTCGCACTTTTATTGTAAATGATGTAGATGGTGTTATATCCATAGGCTGGTACGATGGAACATTATCAAATCCAATATATATCGATTCGGGTGTTTTATGCGAATTGGAAATGCTTCATAAATCGGGCAGCAGCCAGATATCATTTATAACGGATGAATGCGAGATAACAAATTCAAGCGGACAACAGATACAAGTTAATTTTATAAATGGATCTGTAAATTTGGTAACCGGTGTAGAGCAGGAGCCAAAAGTACCAAAGGATTTTAGACAAATGATAAATTTTCCTAATCCGTTTAACCCTGTAACTGAAATAAGCTATCGTGTGCCGGTGAGCGGCAATGTTTCCCTGAAAGTATTTGATTGGCGCGGGCGGGAAATAGCAGAATTAGTAAAGGAATATCAATCCGCAGGAATGTATAGTACAAAATTTAACGCGAATAATTTAGAAATTGCGAGCGGGGTTTATGTTTGCAGGCTCATTGCCGGAGATCATGCTTTTTACCACAAAATTGTACTGCAAAAGTAAGATACTACGAATTCAGAAGGAAAAGAATGTTAAATAAAACACAGATCTTAATTTTATTCTTTGTATACTTTTTAATAAGTATTAAATCAACTGCTCAGGTCAACGTCGATTTGCCAATAGCTCAGGAAGATATAAGTACTGGCGAAGCAGTTTATCAAATTATGGTTTCTGATCTTACCGATTATAATGTTTTATCATTTCAATTTATAATTTACTACGATAAAGAGATTATTTTTATTACCAAAGCCTCTACTTCAGGCTTACAGATGACCGGGGGTATGTTTACCGCATATAACGCCGACACAACAAAAGGAGAAATTTCCGTTGCAGCAGCTTCGTCAAAACCACTTTCGGGGTTTGGCGCACTTATTAATATAACGGTAAAGTTTCGCTCCAAAGGATCCACCGTTCTTTCTTTTGTAAATCCTGAAAATGGAAATAATACTTTCAGGTTCAATTCAGGAACGCCTTATGCGGTTACGAATAATGGCGGTATAACGATTACGTCAGCTTCGGAACCCGCTCTGCTGCTGCTTTCGCCAAACGGCGGTGAAATTTGGGATGCGGGCAGTACGCAATCTATCCGGTGGACAAGCTCTAACTTAAGTTCTTTAGGAATTGATTATAGTATTGACGGCGGGTTGAATTGGGAATCTGTAGCCGATAATATAAACGCTGCAGCCGGAGAATATTTTTGGAGTCTCCCCAATGTTAATTCGAAATCAGCAAGAATTAAAATATCGGATTGGAATAATAACCCGCTTTTTGATATAAGCGATGGCGATTTTGAAATTAAAGGGACTACTTTGGTTGAATCGTATGAAAAGAATACTGCTTCAAATTTTAAACTATACCAAAATTATCCTAATCCATTTAACCCATCGACTATAATCAGTTATGAATTACCGGAGAATAGTCATGTAGTATTAAAAGTAACGGATGTTTCAGGCAGAGAAATAACAACTCTAATTGATGAATACAAATCTGCCGGTGTGCATAGTATCAGCTTCAATCCGTTATTATATGAGAGACAACCTTCTTCGGGAATATATTTCTATTGGCTGTCTGTTGGTGAGTATGTCTTAACCAGAAAGATGGTTCTTTTACGGTGACGAAAAATTGAATATTGATAGCTGAATGTGTACGGTGGTGATAAAGCCACGAATTGACAAAAATGAACACTGTTCATTCACAATTTTGAATTTTAATTCAATTTAAAAACCCACCGTCTTATCTGAAGTCCGAAGGATCCTTTGGAGATCGTTCCGAGAAACACGAAGCGAAATCTTAGTGAGAACATAGTGTCTTCGTGTCTCAGTGGTATTGTATTTAAATTGTAAACGAGGGCTATACCCTCAAATCAAAGCCTCCTTCTTATAAGATGGATTATTTGTAATACACATTGGTAGTCATTTTATTTGAATTTGTCGATCCGGTTAAAAAATAAAAGATATTTCTTATATTGCATATCATTTTTCGTCAACAAAATTTGTAAGGTATGAAAGGAATTATCTTAGCCGGGGGATCCGGTTCACGTCTTTATCCCATTACTAAAGTCTACAGCAAGCAGCTTACTTTGATTTATGATAAACCTCTGATTTATTACCCGCTCTCAATTTTAATGTTAGCCGGCATTAAAGATATCTTAATTATTTCCAACGAGGAAACTATCCCGTTATATGAACAGTTGTTTAATACCGGTGCTCAAGTAGGATTAAAAATAGAATATGCCGTTCAAGAAGAACCTAAAGGAATTGCAGAGGCATTCATCATAGGCGAGAATTTTATTAATGGCAGCAGTTCGACTCTTATCCTTGGCGATAACATCTTCTACGGTTCACTAAATTTCTTTTACGATGCTGTGGAGAATAACGCCGGCGCTACCATCTTTGGCTACAGGGTTAACGATCCTCAGAGATACGGTATCGTAGAGTTCGATAAAGATGGTAATGCAATTTCTATTGAAGAAAAACCGAAAGAACCAAAATCGAATTATGCCGTGCCGGGATTATATATTTATAATCATGAAGTAGTTGAGATTGCCAAAAGTCTTAAACCTTCCGGCAGAGGTGAACTGGAAATTACCGATGTTAACAAAGAATATTTGCACCGTGGAAGATTAAGGGTGGAAAAAATTGGGCGTGGAATAGCATGGTTAGATACAGGAACTCCAGAGGCTCTTTTGCAAGCTTCCAATTTCTTTGGGGTTATTGAAGAGCGGCAAGGATTGAAAGTTGCCTGCATCGAAGAAATTGCTTATAAGATGGGATTCATTAACCGAAATCAATTTGAAGATTTGATTAAATCTATCCCCAAATCTCTTTATCGGGATTACCTTGAAAGATTCATAAACGACTTATAGAATTTTATTACTGCATTATGAAAATTATTAAATCAACTCTCCAAGGTATCATTATAATCGAACCCGATGTTTTTGCTGATAGCAGGGGTTACTTTTTAGAATCATTCAGCTCGAATAAATATAAAGAACATGGAATCAATTCTGAATTTGTTCAGGATAATATTTCTAAGTCGGTGCAAGGAACTATCCGCGGGCTTCATTATCAGGTAGGCGAAAGCGTACAAGGAAAACTCTGTTATGTGGTTCGGGGAAGGGTGCTTGATGTTGCCGTTGACATTCGTTTTAATTCACCCACCTTCGGAAAGCATGCATCAATCGAATTATCTGAAGAAAATCACAAGCAAATTTGGATTCCGCCGGGTTTCGCTCACGGTTTTTCAGTCCTTTCCGATGAAGCAATTTTTATGTACAAATGCACAAAATATTATAATAAAAACGATGAGAGAAGTATACACTACAACGATCCCGATTTGAATATCGATTGGAAAATAGAACCCCAAATCGTTTCAGAAAAAGATAAATCGGCTGCAAGATTTAAAGACATTAAAGCTGATTTTATATTTAGTATAAATTCTTAACGAGTTAATAGTATCTCCGAAGTCATCAATATGCCGGAGCTAATTTGCAAAATATTTTTGAATAAGCAGCAAATTTTATCACTATGTTTTTCTATTGTGAATTCTTTGTGTTTTCGAGTCTTGGTGGCTATTTTTTGCCGCTAAGTCACTAAAGCAGTAAGTTTCGTGAAAAAGCCTCCTGTCAATGAGAGGCACAATAATATTTTCCTAACACAGTATTTTTTTTCAGCCTTTCGAGGAAATTCTTTCGTTTAATCAATATTAACATCTCTTTACTTGTCCGGTGGAAAATTTTTAAAAGTTAAGTCATTGTTTTTTAATAACTTATAGAAACAAAAACAACCATTTGCCGCACTAAGGAGCTTACCCCCGAACGTTAAATATTGCAACAGCAAAGTTAAGACTGGTTATAAGGTCATTTTCGCTACAGGGAAATCATTACCAAAGAAATGATAGAATAATAAGTGTAATGATATGTCCTCTAATCCGCACATTATCCGAAGGATCCTTTGGAAAAGAAATTCGTTAAAAAATTATACTGAAAGACATTACTGAAAATAAAACGATAACTCAAAAAGAAAAATCTGTTTGATAGAGTGCAGCTACTGTTCGAAGGATCCTTTGGAAGTTATTTTTCTTTATATGTCAAAGACAGAATAAAAAATGTAAAGTATAATTTTATCCCGATTATATCGGGATTTTTAAGTGCATGTTTCTTTTGTTACTTTTCTTACGCTAAGAAAAGTAAAAGCAGAGATGTGAGGTGTTTTAGGAATTCTTTCTTAATGTCGCACTAATTTGGACAAGTCAGGAGATTTAAAGACATTAAAGCTGATTTTATATTTAGTATAAATTCTTAACGAGTTAATAGTATCTCCGAAGTCATCAATATGCCGGAGCTAATTTGCAAAATATTTTTGAATAAGCAGCAAATTTTATCACTATGTTTTTCTATTGTGAATTCTTTGTGTTTTCGAGTCTTGGTGGCTATTTTTTGCCGCTAAGTCACTAAAGCAGTAAGTTTCGTGAAAAAGCCTCCTGTCAATGAGAGGCACAATAATATTTTCCTAACACAGCATTTTTTTTTCAGCCTTTTGAGGAAATTCTTTCGTTTAATCAATATTAACGTCTTAATACAGCAATACTCTAATTAAAGCCCGAAATCCATGTTTTCATTTCCTTCCATTTCTGCTTAACTTTAAAAAACAAAAAATGGGGTGTTCATATGTTTGTTCCGTTGCTGGATCTTAAAGCTCAATACAAAGCTCTTAAAAATGAATTAGATGAAGCTGTTTTGCACGTTTCAGAGTCGCAGTATTTTATATTAGGTCCCGAAGTTGAAAGGATGGAAAAAGCTTTTTGTGAATATTTAAATTGCGGTTATGCAACTGGTGTTTCGTCTGGTACCGATGCACTGTTAGTTGCACTTATGGCGATTGATCTTCGTTGTGGCGATGAAGTTATTGTTCCCACGTATTCTTTTTTTGCAACTGCCGGAGTAGTTTCGCGGCTGAATGCAGTGCCGGTTTTTACCGATATTGATCCGGTTACTTTCAATATTGATCCGGATGAGGTAAGAAAAAAAATTACACAGAAAACAAAAGCAATAATTCCTGTGCATCTTTACGGACAAAGCTGTGAAATGGAACCGATTATGGAAATTGCGCGGCAATATAATCTTAAAGTTATTGAGGATGCCGCACAGGCGATCGGATCTCAATATAAAGACAGCCACCGGGTCGGTACTATCGGCGACATAGGCTGTTTCTCTTTTTTCCCGAGTAAAAATTTAGGCTGTTTCGGTGACGGCGGTTTGGTTGTCACAAATGATAGTGAGCTTGGAGAAAAAATTCATATTTTGCGAGTGCATGGTGCAAAGCCAAAGTATTATCATAAAATTATCGGAGGAAATTTCAGGCTCGATGCACTGCAAGCCGCCGTTATAAGTGTGAAGCTGCCGCATCTGGATAAGTGGTCTCAGAAGCGAAGAGAAAATGCCAAAGAGTATTACAGTCTTTTTATTAACGCAGGCTTAGCCGAAGAGCCCGGCAGAATCAAGTTTGATGCAGTGAACAAAGTGCTGATGCCAAAAGCTGTTTATGAATCGATAAATGGTTTGATGAACTATCATATCTACAATCAATTTATTATTCGTGTTGAGGAGAGAGATAAATTAAGACAATTTCTTACGGAGAAAAAAATAGGTACAGAAATATATTACCCTGTTCCTTTTCATTTGCAGGAATGTTTTTCGGAGTTAGGTTATAAGCAGGGTGATTTTCCGATTGCCGAGGAAGCGGCTAATACATCCTTAGCTCTGCCGATTTATCCTGAGCTTACGAACGAACAATTAAGTTATGTTGTTGATAGTATAAAAGAATTTTTTAACCGAACATGATTTCAAAAGAAAAAAAAATATACATTGCCGGACACACCGGCATGGTTGGTTCAGCAATTAAGAGAAAGCTGGAAGCAGAAGGCTATAAAAACCTGATCTACAGAACTTTATCAGAGCTTAATCTTATCAGACAAAAGGAAGTGGAACATTTTTTTACCGAAGAAAAACCTGAGGTTGTTATCGTTGCCGCCGCAAAAGTCGGTGGTATCCTGGCAAATAATATTTATCGTGCCGAATTCATATATGAAAATTTAATGATCGAGGCAAACATAATTCATTCAGCTTATAAACATGGTGTTGAAAAATTAATTTTCCTTGGCAGTTCTTGTATCTATCCAAGGTTAGCACCGCAGCCGCTGAAGGAAGAATATCTTCTGTCGGATTATCTTGAAAAAACCAATGAACCATACGCAATTGCAAAAATAGCGGGAATCAAATTATGTGAGAATTATTATCTGCAGCACGGTTCAAACTTTTATTCTGTAATGCCGACAAACCTTTACGGTCCTAACGATAATTTTGATCTGAAAACCTCCCACGTGCTTCCTGCTTTAATCAGAAAATTTCATGAAGCTAAGTTGAATAAGAGCAGTGCGGTGGAGCTTTGGGGTACAGGAAAACCGCTTAGAGAATTCCTTTACGTTGACGACCTTGCTGATGCAATATTTTTTCTAATGATCAAAGTGGATGCTAAACAAATT
>CAZTDB010000129.1:0-6715 GCA_964612385.1 uncultured Ignavibacteriaceae bacterium | reverse complement strand
TTATTTTTCCAAAATCGGGCGAAGTGCCTAACCGAAGAGTAATTGTATCACCAATAGAAAGGCTGCTTAAAAAACTTTGTGTAGTGCCGTGCCCTGAAAGAACGTACTTTCCTTCGACTGACATGTTTCCTATTCCCACTTCGAATCCAACTACTTCAAAATTGATCTCGCTGTTAATCGATAATTCTTCAAGAGGATTAATTTTCACTTCAGTACCGAAAGTATTTGTCCTTGTTGAAGCGCCAAAATATTTATTGTAAAGAATAAGATGATTTTCTCCTCTCTCTCTGTTAACTCCCGTAATTGAGATTTTATCATCGCCCTTGCTTACTTCACCGCTGAAGTTCAGAATATCAATCATCGGTGTTTTCAATTCGTCAATACCGAACAGGCTGCGGTTAGTTGTTCGTCCGAAGACATACTCTCCTTTCCTTATCATTGAATTACCAAGAAATGTATACGGATTAGTCGGATCGCTTATTCCAAAATAATCGCCGTTAATAGCTCCTAATACAGTATGCCCTGTTGAGCTGTTTCGCTGTGCCATCGAGGAGGTTCGCTCAAAGCCGGTTCCGAGTACATCTTTTGCTAATACTGTTTCAACTGAAATGAACGGATTTGAAATATCTACTGCAAGAATGTTGATGTTATAAGGACCTTCTTGTTTTACAACATGGTGATGTATAGTGCCCGGTCCGACTATAACGGCAGTTGAATCTTGAGCAATAATCATTGGTGAGGTTAAAAGCAGAATAAATGCAAGCAGGAATAATTTCATTTTAGTTACCTTTAAGAAAAAATTTTAATTTGAACAATCCGTTGGAGAAGTCATAAATTCCATAGTTGTTTTCCCGGCTGAATTTTCTGAATTAAAATTACAAAGAGATTGGAATAAATTAAAGTTTTAGAATACTTTATTGGTTAATATTCAAATTAAAAGCTGGAGAGTTTGTTGGAATAGCTAAGTTTTACCATTTTTACTGCGCTACTTCTTTTCATGAATAATTAAGTATTGTATCTTATTTTTTGATACCAAATCCCTTTAGGGATGAAATATTTATAGCTTGAATCTGCCACGATAGAATTAAAATCCCGTTAGGGATGATATATTTTTTATATTATCAATCAACAAACCAAATAACATGAACTCTAAAAAAATGTCATCTCTTCACCGTGTATGAAGTACCTTAATAATTTTTCACTTCGAATAAACCTTATACCCAAACTTCTCTACATACTTCGGGTCGAACGACATCCGGTGTGTTCGTTTAAAGAATGAACCGAATACTCCCAAGCCTCTGTCTATGTTAGTAAATTCAGGTTCATCGAGAATAACCGTAAAACCATCAACTGCTGTTTGAAGCGACATATAGTACGCCGTAAGATTTGCATCGAGCACCATCAGCTCAAATACAGCATGAGAGATTAAGTACTTTTGTTTATCGGGATCGCTGCCGGCAATTTCTTCCATTGCACGGTTAACTGCATCCATCGAAAAATTGAGGAATGTTCGGTGAGTTAACGCCGGATAATTCGGAATGTAATTACCTCCTTTAACCGAATAACTTAAAGGAACTTTTTTTACATGCATTTTGCTTTGAGCATCTTCTATCGTATAGTAAATAATCTTTAGTGAAGGGATATAAGATATTTTTTCATTAGCTCCGCCAATAATCTGCCAGATTAAAAATATCCCTTCCGGTTTCTCTTCAATAAATGTATCGCTTACATCGGTTCTTGTATTAAAAGAAAGACTTGTTGATTTCGCAGTTCTTGTGGCTGCCTGTAAAACTGTTCCATCCGAAAGAATTGCTTTTATTTTTAGAACTTTGTCGGCTGCAGGCTTAAGAGTATCAATGTAGTAATAATCAAAGGAGAAAGCAGCAGATTCATCTTGAGAACTTTCATTCAGCAGGTAATTCTTATTATCATATTCAATTATGATGTTTGCTTCTTTTACAAAAAGATTTTTTTCGTCCACATTATCTTTGTTTTCGGGCTGGTAGCTTTTTGACAAAATTGCGAACTGATAAGTCGTATCTCCATTCAATATGCAAAACAAAGCGTACTGCTGCTTGAATTCAGCAGAAGGCGAAAAGCTTTCTTCGCATGAATAAAATGCAAGTGCAATGGCTATTAAAATTAACAATCCCTTTTTCATCATTAAAATTCAATCTTAATTGCTGCCGACGGTAAAAACGGAAGCATGTTTACCCGTTTACCGGTTTCCCTTTCAAAGTAAAATAAATTTTTTCTATCGTAAACATTGATGATGCTGAAATTGAGGTAAGCTGCCGCAAACGAAAAATTAAATTTTGCTGAGAGATTCAAATCGAGCCTGTGATAATCCGGAAGCTTAGCAGCGTTTCGTTCAGCTAAAATTGAATGCGGAATAAAATAATAATTTCGGGTTTCCAGGTCTTCAAAATATAATCGATTGTAGTATCCGATTAATTGTGTAAACGGCAAGCCTGAATTGTACTGCCACATAGCACTTGCCCGCCAGCCTTTTCCTATGTTAACTTCGAGAGATAAATTAACAGAATGTCTGGAATCGTATCTCGGGCGGTAGCGTATGCCGTCAACTTCTTTAAACGACCAGCTTAACGAATAGGAACCCGAAACAGTAAAAGAGTTTTCTACATACTTTGATAGGACTTCAACTCCGAATGACTCACCCTTTCCCGCAATTAAATCCGGATCGGCAGGAAAATATTTTTTCTCATTTAACAAAGGAAGGTTTTTGATACTTTTGTAATACCCTTCAATATTAGCCAGAAGAGCATTATCGAGTTTCATTTCTAAGCCGAGTATATAATGCTCAGCCAGAGATGGCTTAAGATAACGTGGTGTAATTATCCAGGGTTCAAAAATTGAGACGACTTCATTTTCATCTGAAATGGTTGTTAATTCTTGCTGATAAATTCCTGAAGCCGCTTTAATTTTAATGCGGTCAAATAGTTGATAAGATAAATTTACTCTTGGTTCAAAATAAAATTCGCCGCCGGTAGTGATTGCAAATCTCGTTAGATTTACCCGGGTACCGAAATCCAAACCAAAATTTTTGATGTGCAATATTTTATACTTTGCGTAAATGACTGTGTTGGCACCTTCGGCTTCAATTTCTGAAACAGCTCCTTGATTATTTTCCAACAAAAGCACTGCTTTCACTTTGTTGATTTTCATACCTACAGCAATTTCATCCTGCGAATCAAAGATGTAAGTAACATCGCCTCCGAAATTGAAATCATCCAATTTATTTTTCTTAGATTGTTTTTTGCTTTGATTTGGAATGGCTTCACCGTCGAAATTGCTGACCGATATAGAAAACTCAAAGAAGATTGGGCTGTCTGTTACCCATTGAAAATATTTGAAGCCTATTATGCTGTTAGTCCAACGAAAATCTTCGGTTAAAACATCACGGTTACTCAAATAGTCTCTGCTCGAAAAACCATGCAGAGTAAACTTCGCATTTTCAAGTACATCGGGATTAGAATAATTTATTTTGAAAGACAGATCGTAGAAATTAACTGGAACATCTTTTTCGTTCATAAATTTTTTCAGCACTGCATTTGAATGACTCTTTCTTCCTGTTAATATAAATGAACCATCCGGAATTGGTCCTTCAATCATTGCTTTTGCAGTTAAAAAGCTTCCGGTTGCCGAAGCGCCAAATTTATTTCTGTTGCCATCTTTCGTTACAATTCGCATTAAAGAGGAAAGTCTACCGCCGTACTCCGAAGTAAAACCTCCTTTGTAGAACTCAGTGAAGTTAACCATATCCGGATCGACCACGCCAAACAAACCAAGTGCATGAAAAGGACTGTAAATCGGAACATCATTCAACAAAACTAAATTTTGATTGCTGCTGCCTCCACGGACGAAGAATCTTGCTGAAACATCGCCCACAGTTTGAACCCCCGGCAAATGCTGTAATGAACGAAAAATATCTGTTTCAACACTTTTGGGAAGCATCTCCAAATCTTTTACGAATATTCTTTCTAAGCTAATATCGGTTGCGGCTTTTTCGGCATACTTCTCTCCTATTTTTTCTACCACTCCGATATCGATAGCAGCGGGCATTAATTTCACATTGATATGCGTAATAACATCCTGCGGAATAAAAACTTCGCGCTGTTTGGTTTGATAGCCGATGTAAGAGATAATAATCTTATAATTTTTATTTGCTGGAATTGAGGGGATGTAAAAATATCCCCTGGCATCTGTCGATGCCCCGATTTTCAGGTCATCAATAAAAACATTTCCAAATGCAAGTGCTTCACTGCTGGTAGAATCGGTTACAAGTCCGCGCAGTGCACCTGTTCGCTGCCCGAAGTTTATTGAAGTAATTATCATCAAAATGCAGAATGTGGAAATGATTCTAAGCATAAACAATTATTTCTTTTTAGATAAAAATATCATTACAAAATATTAGTGAAAATCAAAATAATCTTGCGGAAAATGTTTAAAAATATTTCGCTTATTCTTTGGAATGAAAATAATTTTAATTAAGACAGGAATCAACTATGAAAAGAGGTCGGTTATTTAACTTATGTAACGCCGGCAGTTGTAAAAAAACCTCAAGGGTCTCAAAAGACCTTTGAGGTTTAAATAAAAAGTACTATCATCAAATCTTGTAGTCAAAATCAATTACTTATTTAACACTAAAAATCGACCTCACCACCTTTTTCTCCCTTCTCTCTGCCTGCTAAAGAACTTATTCTGCGTGCAGGTTGGTAAGAGTAGTCAGTCTCGATAATTATAATCAGCTTAGAAAGAAACACCGACATCCACGAACTGGACATTTTTAAGCCTTCCGTAATCTGCCCAGCCGTAGTTTACAAATACAGCAAACTGATTTCCGAATCTATAATTGATACCGCCGCCAAAGGTTAAGCCTTGCTCGCTGTCTCTTAAAAATAATGATTTATAACCAACTCTTAAAAAGAACATATCGTCATAAGCGAGTTCGAGGCCGCTGTTTATGTATTCAGTATTATCATTCGGATGTGTAGCATCAACAGCTCCGGTAATTCGTATATATCGGTGTTTAATAAAATCCATTGCAAGCCCGAGCCGGAAGATCAGCGGCATATCGAACTTGTCCGTCTGGTAACTTGAAAGAATGTTATTGGGACCGCTATTAGGATTATTATTCGGATCATAATTAAATAAAATATCTCTGCCTTCAAGCTGCATCTTTGAGCCAAAGTTTGAAATGCTTGCACCAATAACTAAATCATTAAAAGGAGTTATATAATATGTTCCTACATCCAATGCAACACCGTTAGCGCTGGAATTCCAAATAGATTCGCGTATGTATTTAGCCTGAAAGCCAATCGCAAATTTATCCGTAAGCATTTTAGCATACCCTATTCCGATTGCTAAAGAGCTTGCATCCCAAACCCGTCCGTCACCCTCCGGGAAATCGAAGGTTCTAACTTTTTCTTCCGGTACGCTCAGCGAGGTAATGCTGAAGAAAAGAGTTCCAAGTCCGGAAACATTAAGCGCAGCAGCAGCAAAATCATAGCTGATGCTTGCCAGCCAATCGGCATGATTAAACGATACCTGCCCTAGATCGGTTATATTAGCAATGCCGGCAGGGTTGTAGTAAACGGAATATATATCATTACTAACTGCGGTATAAGCACCACCCATAGCAACTGCTCTTGCACCGGCACCTATTTTTAAGAATTGAGCGGCAGTAGTTCCTACCTTAGAAGTGCTCCTGTCTAATTGAGCAAATGCGGCAGAAAAACATAAAGTAATTATTAAAATCGTGTTGAATAAAATTTTCTTCATATCACTTTCAATCCTATTTTTTAACATGATGAAAGCCCCGCTGTTAGCAGCGGGGATTTATGTTTATTTTATAACTGCAAATCGTCCTATCTTTTCACCGATGCCCGGTGCATCAACGTGATAAATATAAACGCCGTAGGCAACCTTTTGTGCTTCATTGCTCAATAAGTCCCAATGAGCCATGCTGCTTAAATCATCCTTTTCGATAGTTTGAACTAATTCACCTACGAGTGTATAAATTCTAATCGTGCATTTAGGTGGAAGATTACGAAACTGTAAATCTCTTTCACCTCTTTGAGTAGGACTTCGCCCCGGCTGCTCGGAAGCGCTGTAAGCAACATACGGATTAGGAACTACGTAGATATCTGCAAGCTTATCCTGAGCAGTTCTTTGATCAAGAACAGCCTCTTTAGTGGAGAACTTAAATTTATCACCTTTCTCAAACGGTTTATAAGTCTTCACAAAGTAAATATCGCCTTTTTTAGGATAAACAACGGCAACTGAAGTATCGGCTGGTCTATTAAATTCAACTTGATAGGTTGTAGTTGCACCAGTTGCTCCTGTGGGTCTAAGAATGATTGATTGACCTAAACGCCATCGTGCTAGATCTTTTGTGCCGGTTGGCACGAACACTAAATAACTTCCGGGTACATTTTCTGTAACATTAGTCACCTTAAAAGGCAGAACAACACGAACGCCGCCAAGATTTGTAATTGCCGTATCTCCCGGCTCAGCCCATGTTCCGGTTTCGGTGGTATCCACTCCGTTCCAGATGAATTCCCAATCTGCCCGGTACTTTACTCTCGGATTTCCTGCTGTTGGAGGAAATCTAATAGTATCGGCTAAATTGATGCTTGAATTTTTTGTAAAACCGGACTCGTCATAATTTATAGTTAAGCCGTCATTAATTACA
>CAZTDB010000128.1:0-6748 GCA_964612385.1 uncultured Ignavibacteriaceae bacterium | reverse complement strand
GCAGGTATCAGATATGATATTTACGGGTTCGACTTCAGCTATATTACAACATCAGTATTTAAAGACGGTGAGAACCATCCGCTGAACGATACGCTGCGTTTCACAATTTCTATTGGATGGGGAGCAATACCTGAAGCAGGCAGAGGTCTTCCTCGAGGAATTTAAAATCTGATGTTAAAATATTTTTCTCTTCCGGTATTAATAACAGTATGTTTGGGCAGTTTATCTGCCCAAACTTTTACGGGCAAACTTAATCCGTTTCCATATCCGCAGCCCAAAGTTTACACCGAAACCGATACACTTAAAATATTAGCGGTGATGGTAAATTTTCAGGAGGATAACGATGCGGCAACTTTTGGCACGGGCAAGTTCGGAACTGTCTACACTAAAGATTACGGAAATTCAATTTTAGATCCGCTTCCGCACGATAAAGCCTACTTTGAAGCTCACTTAGAATTTGCAAAAAATTATTTCAAGAAAGTATCAAACGGAAAATTAAATATAGCTTATACCGTTTTACCGGATACTTTTTCTGTTTCGAAAACGATGAGAAATTATTCGCCGCCAAATAAGACTAATGACTTTACGTTGCTCGGAGAATTTGCTAAAGAGGTGTGGCAAATTGCCGATCAACTAAATCCGGGATTTAACTTCGGCGATTACGATCTCTTCGCTGTTTTTCATGCGGGAGTAGGGCGGGATATTTCTCTTCCGGGAAGTATTGAAAATGAAAAAGACCTCCCGTCAATTTATCTGAGCACTAAATCTCTTAAGGAAATTTTTGGTTCCGCCTTTGAAGGTTTCTCCGTTTCAGGAGGTTCGTTTCAAATTAACAATACCATGATTCTGCCCGAAACACAAAACAGGGAAGTTGAATCATTCGGTCAAACTTATCTATATGAAATTACATTCAATGGATTATTAGCTGCTAATATAGCCAGCCATCTTGGCTTACCCGACCTTTTCGATACAGAAACAGGCTTAAGCGCAATCGGTCGATTTGGATTAATGGACGGTGAAGCAATCTTTGCATACAATGGTGTTTTTCCGCCTGAGCCATCTGCTTGGGAAAAAATATACTTAGGCTGGGCTGAACCGGCTACTGTCCGTCCGGGTGATTATCACATCAATCTGATCACAAAATTGGCTGCCTCTGCCTCCGATACAGTAATTCTCAAAGTTCCGATTAATTCAACTGAATATTTTTTAGCTGAAAATAGAATCCGCGATGCGAATAAAGACGGTGCTAAAATTACTTATATTCTTGGCGGCGATACTCTAACAAAAGTTTTCACAAAAGATACGACGGGATTTTACAGTTTCTCCGTCGATTCGATTGATGGTGTTGTTATTGATGTGGATGAATTCGATTGGGCAATTCCAAACTTGAAAGGCATTGATGATGACAGATACATTCCACTGCAGGGCGGAGGAATTGTTATCTGGCACATTGATGAGAACATAATCAAAGAGAAGATTGAACAAAATAAAATTAATGCCGATAGAAACAGACGTGGAATTGCCGTTGAAGAAGCCGACGGTATCTACGATATCGGGGAAAGGTTCGTAACTATTTTCGGAACAGAAGTAGTCGGCGGCGGGACTATTGAAGATTATTGGTACGCTTCTAATCCTTCTAAATTATTCAAGAATAGATTTGATAAAAATTCACGACCGAATACAAACTCAAATTCCGGGGCAAATAGTTTGATCAGCTTTTATAATTTTTCTGAAATTGATAATCGAACGAGCTTTAAGCTAAGCTATGGCGATTCGATCATCAAACCGTTATTGAATATTTCACTTAAGCAGTTGCAATTGGAAAAACCAATCACAAATCTAACTGCATTAGTTAATGGATCGGAATTACGTATATACATGCTGTCGGAAAATAATTTATATAAGCTGAATGCTTCAACATTTTCCGGCTTCGAATCAGACCAAAATTTTTCAAACCAAAAAATTGCAGCATTTTTATTTAACAATGCCGAAATAGGCATAGGTGTTTTTGATACGCTTATAAATGTTAATGTGTTTGATATTAACTCATTTTTTTATTCAAAAAATGCCGGCGGGATAATCACTGCACCACCCGTTGTAACCGAAACAAGTGCAAATGAAAAGAGAATTTTAATCGGTACAGATGCGGGAAATGTATTGATTTATTCTTTTCAAGCTTTAAATGAAGACGGGCTGCAATACATAGATTCTTATCAAACTAATTTAAATGTCAGCGTTAAAAAGATTTCTGCATTTGGCGATTTCTTTGCTTTTCTTGCAGTAAGCAAAGATGGATCGAATGACTGGCACTATTTCGATAATCTTGGTACACACCTAACATTTTCTGACCATCCTATATTAGATTTTGCATTGACTAAGGATAAAAACGGAAACATCACAGCAATTCTTCTTGCCGGTAATAATAAGTTTATTATAATCAGTAGCGGAAAAATTCAAAGAGATTTTGTTGTTCAAAATAATTCAGATATCGAATCATTCTCTTTAACCGATCTTAAACAAGACGGTGAAAATTACATTCTTTTTTCAGCAGGGAATGAAATTGATGCGGTTAATTTAACCGGAAGCAGAGCAATAAATTTTCCGTTTTCAGATCCCTTTAAAATAGGATTTGAACAAATACCGTTAGCGGCAGATTTTGAAGGAGATAATAGATCCGAATTAATTGCAGTTACAAAAGATGGAAGAATATTTGCCATTGACGGAGGCTCTGGTAAAGTAATAAATGGATTTCCTCTGTCGACCGGTAACGCTTCAACTTCATATCCTGCTCTGTTTAATTTTGAAGGCAGTGCTGCTCTAATCGCAATAAATGAAAGCAAAGATTTAACAGGGTGGACTATAGGAAGCACAGAAGCAAATTTATTTTGGTCGGAAGCTAACGGTAATAATAGAAACACTTCATTCACTGACGCTGCAGGTAAATCAAGCGTTATCAATGAATTTATGCCGAAAAGCTTAACATATAATTATCCAAATCCTGTTTATGATGGAGAGACATACATAAGATTTTATGTATCAGAAAACTCAGCCGTGAACGTCAAGATTTTTGATTTAGCCGGCGATTTAGTTGACGAATTACATCACAGCGCTACAGGCGGAATGGATAACGAAATTATATGGAATGTGCGTGATATTCAGAGCGGTGTTTATCTTGCAAGGGTTGAAGCTAAAGCACAAAGCGGCAAAACCGAAAGCAATGTAATTAAGATTGCAGTAGTAAAATAAATGAGGCTTCTCTAAAAAGGTATTTTCAATAAGGAAATGTTTCGATTATTAAAAAATATACGCATACAAAATTTCTAAATAAAACCTTTTTAGATACGCCTCATAAATAGTCATAACGGTTAAAATTAATAATTCACGTTACGTAGAATTTCTCTGTAAATATGAAAAACTCTCAAAGAATCCTTTCCTAAGTTCGAAGGATTCGTCTGAGAGTTTGATTTTTTTTGCGTAACCTGAACAATTATTATCAATGAGTAAAAAAAATTAATCTAAAAAATAATGGGCTTCAAATTTTCTTCTTTTAAATCAATACTTTTTGCATTTTCCTTTTATCTTTTATCTTCCATTAGCTATGCTCAATTCACCGAATTTCATCCCGAACTTACCTGGCTGACCATAAAGGGGGAGAAAGTTGAAGTTCATTTTCATGAAGATGCTGAAAGAACCGCAAAGATAGTTGCGAAAATAGCAGATGAAATTTGGGAGCCAATTACTTCTCTATATGAATATGAGCCTGAAACAGTTCACTATGTTATAAAAGATATTGATGATTATTCAAACGGGGCAACTTATTTTTTCGATAACAAAATAGAAATTTGGTCGAGTGCATTAGATACTGATTTGAGAGGAACGCACAATTGGCTTCGAAATGTAATTTCACACGAGTTCACTCATCTCGTTCAAATTCAAGCTTCATTAAAAACTACAAGGCGATTGCCGGCAATTTTTTTACAAGTATTAAATTATGAAGATGAGAGGCGTCCGGATATTCTTTACGGTTTTCCCAACGTAATTGTATCTTATCCTTTAGCGGCAATTAACATTCCGGCATGGTTTGCCGAAGGCACTGCACAATACATGCGTAAAGAATTCGACTATGATCAATGGGATACTCACCGCGATATGATTTTACGCTCATACGCATTGGACGGAAACATGCTGACGTGGAATCAAATGGGTGTGTTCGGCAAAACAAGCCTTGGTAACGAATCGGTTTACAATTCAGGATTTGCACTAACAAAATATATTGCCCAGAAATACGGCGAAGATGCATTAAGAAAGATTAGCCGTGCCTTGGGAAAATTATCAAACTTCACTTTTGATGCAGCCGTGAAGGATGTTCTTGGTATAACGGGCGAAGAGCTTTATAACGAATGGAACACTTATATTACCAACGATTATCATAAGCGAAGCGAAAAGGTTTTGTCTAATCTTGTTCAAGGCGAAGTAATCGCGAAGGAAGGATTTGGAAATTTTTATCCTAAATATTCTTCAGACGGGAAAAAGTTTGTTTATATATCCAACAAATCAGCCGATTACTTCAGTTTATCCGGAATTTATCTGTATGACTTCGAAACAAAAAAAGAGAAACACATAGCTTCTGGTGTACGTTCAACTGTAGATTGGCTTCCACAGCAGAATAAAATTATCTATGCGAAGCTCGAAGATGACAATAAATACTGGTATAACGTTCATGATCTTTACGTTTATGATTTAGATAATGAAAAAGAGACAAGGCTTACTCATAACCTCAGGGCAAACCAGCCTGCTGTTTCTAATGATGGAAAAACTATTGTATTTGTGTTTCAAATTGACGGAACATCAAATCTTGGGATTGTGGATATCGAAGGAAAAAATTTTAAGCAGGTTACTTTATTTAGAAACGGCGAGCAGGTTTATAATCCAAAATTCTCAAATGATGATAAGCATATCATTTTTGATTTCTCAACTCATCATTCAAGAGAGATTGCTAAAATAAATATAGACGGAAGCGGTTTCGAAAAAGTTATCACTTCTGAATTTGATGTACGTAATTCTGTTTATGATAAAAACGGTGATATAATTTATGCTTCCGATGAGACAGGTATTTTTAATCTCTACCGATATAATTCTGAAACCAAGCAAAGCAGGCGTTTAACAAATGTAATCGGCGGCGCATTTATGCCTGCTGTCTCACACGAAGGAGATATTCTTTATGCGGGTTATACATCTGACGGTTATAAAATATTTCGCATCAAAAAAGAGGAACAAAATAAAGTAGAGCAGGGAAATCATTACGTTTGGATGGCTAACCCTCCCTTAGACAAAGATAATCCGAAAGGCGATATGATTCGATTCGATGTTGACAGATTAAAATTCTTTGACGATTCCCAAACTCCGGATTATGAAAAAACTAAATACGGCGGTGCTTTTTCCAAACTTACTTTTTTTCCTTTTTTAAGATACGATAATTATAATACTTCAAATAAGTTTGGTGAAAAATTAAAACCCGGTTTATATGTAACATCCAGCGACATGCTGAACCGTTATTCAATTTTTGCCGGCGCTTCAATAAATACCCGGCTTGAACGCGATCTTTTCTTATTGTTCGAATACAAAAATAAGCTGCCATTATTATTTGATATAGGACTTAGACCGGAAGTAGCCCTTGAGATATATAACATAAGCCGTGAAGCAGATGTTGATATTATTTTCGATCCTCTCGATCCATCTTATGATGTTGGAACGGATGTAACTTATAATCTCTTTGAAGTTGATTTTGTAGCAAAGCACCGTATCTTTTCAAGGAATCAAAATTTAGAATTCAGATTTATTTTCAGCAGCTATTCGGCTAAGCTCGGAAGCTTTATTATTCCCAACACTAAGATACTATACCCAACTACTACCGACACCTATCTGATAGGCAGAAATATCCGCTTAAAATATGCGCTTGATGCACTGCAGATTAACCGTGATATGGACATAAATCCCGCCGGAGGAAAGCTGGAAATAATTTATGATTATGAATTTAATAAATTCAATTCCGAAGGCGAGTACGTAATTGAAGACGGGCTGTTAAAACCGCAGTACAATAATTTTAATTTTCACAAATTTGAACTCGATGCAAGCTACGGTTTTGCGTTGGGGAAACGTCATACACTTACTGCAAGAATTAAAGCAGGCTCAATATTAGGTCCTGCTGTACCGGATTTTTTTGATTTCTATTTAGGCGGTTTGGTCGGAATAAAGGCGTATCCTTTCTACTCAATCAGCGGAAACGAAGTAGCTTGGTTAAATTTAACATATCGCTTTCCATTGTTCAGAAATATCGATGCGAAGTTCGGGCATTTGTATCTTGATAAAATTTTCTTTTCCGTTTATACTGATTTCGGGAATGCGTGGACGGGTAACATGCCCTCCTTTAACGAATTCAAAAAAGGAGCAGGTGCAGAAATGAGATTTCAATTGAATTCTTATTATCTTTTCCCGACGAGTATATTTATAAATGCTTCTTATGGATTTGATAAGTTCGAAAGAACAGCACGCGAGCAAACTGTAAGCTATGGCAAGGAGTGGCGGTACTACGGCGGTGTTTTATTTGGTTTTGATATTTAATTCATTAAAAATTTCTAACAATAATTTTAAGAGACAATGCGTAAAACAAAATTCGTTATAACCATCACGGCTTTTTTAGTATTTTTTTCAACTCTCACAATTGCTCAATATAAAAACGAGCTGCAAT
>CAZTDB010000127.1:0-6774 GCA_964612385.1 uncultured Ignavibacteriaceae bacterium | reverse complement strand
ATTCCGAGTGAGTCTTCCGCAAAGGGGTCCTTCGGACGAACGAGGAATCTTAACGAAGCTGCAGCGAAAGATTTCTCACTCCGTTCGATCAAATTGATCCTTCGGAAATGACAATACACTTACTACTCTCTGTCATTCCGAGTGAGTCTTCCGCAAAGGGGTCCTTCGGACGAACGAGGAATCTTAACGGAGTTGCAGCGAAAGATTTCTCTCTTCGTTCGAAATGACAATCTTCGTTCGAAATGACATTGCGTAAAGAACAAATCCAATATGTCATTCCGAAGGAGTCCTCGACTGAGGAATCTTAACGAAGCTGCAGCGATAGATTTCTCTCTCCGTTCGAAATGACAATACACTAACAACACTATCACTCTGTCATTCCGAGTGAGTCATCGAACGAGGAATCTTAACGGAGCCGTAACGAAAGATTTCTCTCTTCGTTCGATCAAATTGATCCTTCGGAAATGACAATGCGCTTACTACTCTCTGTCATTCCGAGTGAGTCTTCACCACTCATTGTCATTCCGAACACTCGCTTCACTTTCGAAGAACCCTTTCATAAAGAACCTTCGGTCGGGCGAGAGGGGACGATACACTTTTTTTGGAATTTTTTTAACAAAAAAAGTAGCATCGATCCCTTCTTGTCCAAAGGATCATTCTGACCTGCCCGTCCGAAACGAAGTGAAGGCGGGAGAAGGGAAGAAGGGATGTGTTACTTTCCCGGAAGAACTTGAATTAAAAATTCATAAATAGTTAATCGTGAAATTACAAATGATTTGGAGGGGATTTTTATTCCAAATTTAGTAATTAATCCATTTGGACACACCCCTCTCCCCTCTCAAGAGGGGACAGCACGCTTTTTTTTTTGTGTGCTGTATAAAATTTAAAAAGGAGGGTTGATCCCTTCTTGAGAAGGGAAGAAGGGATGTGTTACAACCTTGGAAAAACTTGAAATATAAATTTGTAAATAATTATTTAGGATAAGACAAATCTCTGTCATTCTGAGTGAGTCTTCGAACGAGGAATCTTAACGGAACTGCAACAAAAGATTTCTCTCTCCGTTCGAAATGACAATGCGATCACTACTCTCTGTCATTCCGAACACTCGCTTCTCTTTCGAAGAACCCTTTCATAAAGAACCTTCGGTCGGGCGAGAGGGGACGATACACTTTTTTTGGAATTTTTTTAACAAAAAAAGTAGCATCGATCCCTTCTTGTCCAAAGGATCATTCTGACCTGCCCGTCCGAAACGAAGTGAAGGCGGGAGAAGGGAAGAAGGGATGTGTTACTTTCCCGGAAGAACTTGAATTAAAAATTCATAAATAGTTAATCGTGAAATTACAAATGATTTGGAGGGGATTTTTATTCCAAATTTAGTAATTAATCCATTTGGACACACCCCTCTCCCCTCTCAAGAGGGGACAGCACGCTTTTTTTTTTGTGTGCTGTATAAAATTTAAAAAGGAGGGTTGATCCCTTCTTGAGAAGGGAAGAAGGGATGTGTTACAACCTTGGAAAAACTTGAAATATAAATTTGTAAATAATTATTTAGGATAAGACAAATCTCTGTCATTCTGAGTGAGTCTTCGAACGAGGAATCTTAACGGAACTGCAACAAAAGATTTCTCTCTCCGTTCGAAATGACAATCTCCGTTCGAAATGACAATGCGCTTACTACTCTCTGTCATTCCGAGCGAGTCATCGAGCGAGGAATCTTATCAGCACCGCACTGAAACTAGTTATTTTTAAAATAAAAAAGCCGCCTCATTTTTGGGAGACGGCTTTTGAATTGCGATAAACCGGTGTAGTTATTTAACTAATAACATCTTTTTAGTCGAAACGTAATTCTCAGCAGTTATTCTATAAATATATGTGCCCGATGCTAAACCCGAAGCATCAAAGTTAAATCTATAGAAACCTGCAGGAAGCATATCGTTAACTAGCGTAGCAACTTCCTCACCAAGCATGTTGTAAACTTTAAGCACAACATTCGATTCCTGCGGAATATCGAATTTAATTGTTGTGCTAGGATTAAACGGATTCGGGAAGTTCTGCTTTAACTCATAAGTTGTTGGTATTCCCGGTTCTGTTTCAACATTAACCATACGGATAACATTTACAACAGTAGTATCCCTGACTGCATCAGTACCATCGGATGCTATTGCAATTATATTCACCGAGTAGTCAACACCTGTAACAGGAGGAGCCCAGGTAAATACACCCGTATTTTGGTCTATCTTTGCACCTTGCGGAGGACTAACTAGTAAGTATTTTATCGTCTGTCCGTCAGGGTCAGTCGCCTGATATGCAAATATTAGGGTATCAACACCACCGGTTATTGTTGTATCCGGCATGGTTACAGTAAATTCAGGCGGTCTGTTTACATTCTTTACCGTTATTAAAGTGGAGTCTTTAACTGTGAACTCACCATCGGTAATAGTAAGAACCAGTTTGTAGATTCCCGATTGTTCGAATGTAGGAGTCCATGTGAATATACCTGTATTTACATCGAAGTTTGATCCGACCGGTTTGCTTACCAATGCCATCGTTACACTATCACCGTCGGGGTCGTTAGCTTCATACGTATGGGTGAATGCTTCGCCTTCATTAATTGTGACTGTTTTCAAGAAATTAACAAATACAGGAGGACGATTTACATGAATAACGGTAATAACAGTAGTTCTTGATGTATCTGCATCAGTACCATCGCTTACCATAACAATTAGGTTATGCTGCCCGGCTTGATCATAAGTAGGTGTCCAGGTAAATACACCGGTGAGAGAATCTATTTCAGCACCGGCAGGCGCCTCTAATAAGGAGAATACTAAGGTTGTATCACCATCAGGATCGACAACTTCGTAAGTGAAAGTTAATGTTTGCCCTTCATTAATCGTAGTATCATTCAACTCAGCAGTAAATTGAGGAGCTTGATTTGTATGAGTAACCACGACTATTGAAGTTCTTGAAGTGTCAATAAATTCACCGTCGGTAACTGTGGCTGCAATATTATGAGTTCCCTCTTGATCATATCCCGGTGTCCAGGTAAGCACACCTGTTGCAGGATCGATGTCCGCTCCATCAGGTTTTTCTATCAACGCATAGGTGAGTGGATCGCCGTCAGGATCTTCTGCTTGATACGTAAACTCAAGAAGCTGACCTTCTGCAATAGTGGTATCATTCAACTCAGCAGTGAAGAACGGCGCTCGATTTGTATTTGTAACTACCACAACCGATGTAGTAGAAGTAGTCGTCAAATCGCCGTCGGTTACCTGAACTACAATATCATAACTTCCTTCTTGATCATAATCCGGTGTAAATGTAAATACACCCGTGTTTGCATCTATACTTGCATTCGGAAGAGGATTTACAAGCGAGAATGTTAATGCATCGCCGTCAGGATCAGTTGCCGCATAAGTAAATGTCAGGGTATCGCCTTCTGCTACCGTTGTATCCGGCATTTCAGCAGTGAAAACCGGCGGTCTGTTAGTGTTGGTAACTACTACAACCGAGGTAGTCGATGTAGTTGTCAAGTCTCCGTCGGTTACCTGAACTACAATATCATAACTTCCTTCTTGATCATAATCCGGTGTGAATGTAAATACACCCGTGTTTGCATCTATCGATGCATTCGCCGGTGGATTCACTAGCGAGAAAGTTAATGGATCACCATCAGGATCTGTTGCTGCGTAGGTAAATGTCAATGTGTCTCCTTCGGCAACAGTTGAATTCGGCATTTCAGCAGTGAAGAACGGCGGTCTGTTTGTATTTGTAACCACGACAACCGAAGTAGTCGATGTAGTTGTCAAGTCTCCGTCGGTTACCTGCACTACAATATCATAACTTCCTTCTTGATCGTAATCCGGTGTGAATGTAAATACACCCGTGTTTGCATCTATCGATGCATTCGCCGGTGGATTCACTAGCGAGAAAGTTAATGGATCACCATCAGGATCTGTTGCTGCGTAGGTAAATGTCAATGTGTCTCCTTCGGCAACAGTTGAATTCGGCATTTCAGCAGTGAAAACCGGCGGTCTGTTTGTGTTAGTAACCGTTATATTAACTATAAGGTCATCTGTTGCCCCTATTGGGTCGGTAACAGTGAAAGCAACGGTATAAGGTCCTGCCTGATCGTAATCAGGAGTCCAGGTAAATGTTTGACCGGTGAAATCCGCACCGGCAGGCAAACCGGAGGCAGAATAGGTTAAATCAGTATCATCTGCATCGGTAGCAGATACATTGAATGTAAGTAAATCACCTTCTGCAACAGTTTGATCGGCTACCGGGTCAAAAACCGGTGCTATGTTAGGCGAAATACTTCCGTCGAAATAATCAAATCCAATATATACACCGCCTACTTCATCCGTAAATTCACTATTCGCCTGGTCGAACGTGAGATCGGATGTGCCGCCTGCATAAGTAAATACTATATCAAATAAATTGCCTGTAGAAAAATTCGGTGAAGAATCAAAAAAACCTAATCTTAATCTTCCGCTTGAAATTACGTTAGCGCTTGCACCTTCACCTACGTTATTTCGTAATTCAACAAATGTCAAAACTGCCGGATCGTAAGTTATCTCGAAAGATGCCGATCCGATACTCATATTTTTAACGCCTAACGGAAACACAACTTCAGAGCCTGAATTACCGCGCACATCGGGTAATGAAACTCTTCGGTCTTTAGCAACGCTTCCGTTCACATAATTAACTGCTAAGGGGTTATTGTTTATGTCTGTAATTTCAGTCTCACTTCCAAATAAAAAGAAATCCACATTAGTAGAGTTGTCTATGTATTTGAAAACGAGATCTGCCATTTTACCGTCAACCAAATTGAACGGTATGTTATTGTTGCTGAACCATCCTAAAGCAAGAGTGCCGCCTGAAGCATTAACCGACTGAAACCCAACGGCATCATTTTCAATTCCAAGAAACTCAATAACGGCATCGTTATATAGAATCTTGATAGAAATCGAGCCGACGTTTACCAGGTTTAGTGCAGTCATTGGCATTTTGATAGTATCCCCGGGAGAAGCCTTTAAATGAGCCAGAGAAATTTTAACATTACTTGTAACTTGCCCGTCATTATAGGTAACAGGCAGGCTTGTACCGCTAATATCATTTATTTCGCTTTGCGCTTGAATAAAATTAAGCTGACTGGTTCCGGAAGAATAATCGAAAACCAAATCAAGCAGCTTTCCGCCGTCGGAAATATTCAACGGGGTTTGTCCGTCGGAAGAAAACCAGCCGATAGCAATAACACCCGTAATGGCATTTGCATTTGCCGTAATATTTGGGTGTGCTGTACTGGCTATGCCCTGGTATGTTAAAACCGAAGGATCGTAATTAATTTTTATACTAACAGCACCGATATTGTTAAAATTCTGGACCGATAAAGGCAAGCTAAGTGAAGTTGCTCCTAAGGTCACAGTAGTATCAGGCAAACTCACAGTTACATTTTGGGCACTCGTCGCTTGAGCTAGTCCAAAAAACAATAAACTAAATAATATTAAAATCCTCTTCATTCGAAATGCCTCATGTATGTTTATGTTACAGTAATTAAGGAAGAAAAATAAAAAGAAAGCTTGCAAAGATTTTTTTTGAAAGCTCTGCAAGCCCCACCTAATTACTTCATTAGAATCATTCTTTTAATTGACGAGAATTCTTTTTCTGCACCTGTAACCGAGAGTTTATATATATAAACACCGCTAGCCATGTTAGAAGCATTCCATTCTGCTCTGTAAGAACCGGCTTCCTGAACACCATTGATAACCCGTGCAACTTCTTGACCTACTATGTTATAAACCTCAAGTGTTACATAACCTGATACGGGTATTTCATAGTTAATTGTTGTAACAGGGTTGAATGGATTAGGATAGTTCTGCGACAGGCTGAATTCAGCAGGAACAGAATATACACCTTCGGCAATAAATAGGTTAGACTTAGAAATATTGCCTTTCGCATCAACTATTTCGCCATCGACTAATTCTAAGCTTATTTTCGAATTCTTCGCTAAATTGTCACTTGCTTTTAGTGTAATTGTACCAAGGGTTGCGCCTTCCTTAAACGTCAATGGATTTTCACCTCCGGAAAGGTCAGCCCATGCAATAGAAATAACACCGGCTTTTTCCTTCACCAGAAAATCGCCGTTAAATTTAGCATCTACAAATTTTGCTAAATCTTTATTGTAAGAAAGTTTTAACGAAACCGCGCCTGCTTCAATTGAGGAAGAGGCTTTAATCGGAATCTCAAAAACTTCAGATGGTTTTATACTAATTGATTTAGAAGCAGCTAATTCAATGCTGATATTCTTAGCAAGTAAAGAAGGCACGAGCGACTTGTTAGCATCGCCGGCAGCCTGTCCTTTAGCATTAAGAACTACATTAGCACCTGAAATAGTTACTGCCTCATTATTTGGTAAAAATACCCAATCGGGAATTGTGAATGAACTTATCAATCCAACGTATCTTTGCACAATTAAAAGAGCATCGGCATTATTAGCCTGCCCTGATGCATTCACATCACCGGCAACTTGAGAAAGTGCGTCTAAGGTGATGATGCCAGCAAAGTGGCGTGAAACTTCCAAAGCATCGGCAGAATTAACGCCGCCCCAGCCGGTTGTTTTCGCAAACGCAACCGTATAATTACCGTCAACTAAACCTGTAAATGAGTAGTTTCCGTTAGCATCGGTTGTTGCAGCTGCTGTGGAATTATCGGGTTTGGTTAAGGTAACATTTACATTTACAAGAGGTGTATTTGCAGTATTATTATATGTAACCG
>CAZTDB010000126.1:0-6801 GCA_964612385.1 uncultured Ignavibacteriaceae bacterium | reverse complement strand
CATCCTGATAGTTTGCCAATAATTCCCTTGCATTCATGAAATACTTTACCGCCTCGGTTTCTTTTCCCGTAAGATAGGAAAGATTGCCTAATGCTACATACGCTAAAATAGAATTTGGCTCGAGAAAAATTGTTTGCTTTAACGATTTCAATGCCTCGTCAAATTCGCCTAACTCCTGCAGTATTGTTGAACTGAGCAAATAGTGTGAGTAGTTAAGCTTATCATGCACTATCGCCTTGCTGCAATAATTTAATGCCGATTTAAGATTTCCCCTGTTCGCTTCAATTTTTGCAAGGAGTGAGTAGGCTTTGCTGCTATTAATATTATCGAGCAAATAGTTAGAAATTATCTCCGCTGCCGTATCTACATCTCCGTTATGAAATAATTCAGCGGCGTTGTCTATGGCATTGTGTTCTTCTGTTAGAATATCGGTATGAGCTGTGTCCGGCTCGGTAATGTCAAATCCGTCTTTCATCTCTTCCGGATATTCATAACTTCCGGGAAGGTATTCTTTAAAGGAGGGTTCGCTGAATTCTTTGCTCGGTTTAATCGGCTGCGGTTTTGACTTTTGGTACAGCACTGAATCATCAATAATTACCGGTTTGAAGTTCGAAAAAATAATCTGTGAAATTTCCGTTACGCTTACAATCAGCCAGCCTTCATCGTTTAACCATGTATGAAAATTTTGTACGACTCTGTCCTGCAATTCGCTGTCGAAATACATTAAAACATTCCGGCAAAAAATTAAATCGAAAGGAAGATAGTTAAGCAGCAATTTGTCCGCATCCCCCGAAGCCAGATTTACCCTGTGGAATTTTACAATTTTTTTTATGTTATCGTTTAATTTGAAAGTCCCATTTTCAAGCTTTACAAAATAATTTGGCTTCAGCCAGCGGGGAGTATTTCTGAATGACCATTGTGAATATTCAGCACGAGCTGCTTTTTCGATAAAGCGTTGATTTAAATCAACCGCTGCTATTTTGATGTTCCATTCATTTATATCGGGCAGCAATCTGTTCACTAAGATAGATATGGAGTATGGCTCTTCACCGGTAGCGCATCCGGCGCTTAGGATTGAAATCGTTCTATTTGAGTTTCGTTTCTCTTCTAATAAATCGGGAAGAATATTATTTTCGAGCGCATTGAAAGTTGATTTTTCCCTGAAGAAATAAGTTTCGCCGATTGTTAGATTA
The DNA here is from genome assembly GCA_964612385.1 of uncultured Ignavibacteriaceae bacterium. Taxonomy (GTDB): domain Bacteria; phylum Bacteroidota; class Ignavibacteria; order Ignavibacteriales; family Ignavibacteriaceae; genus JAGUYG01. The sequence continues at coordinate 5,608 of CAZTDB010000126.1, read as the reverse complement.
TTAGCGAGGATTTCAGTTTGTGCCGCAGTCAAGCTTCCCTTTAAAATTATTTCTGCAAGTTCACTGCTTCCGTTAAAACCTAACTCCCTGGCTGCGGCGTTTAATCCTCTTTCAAGATCAAGATAAGTTTCTTTTGTAAAGCGAAGACCTAAATTTTCTTTAATAAATCCGTTTAAGCCTGCGAGTGTCTGTTGTGAAAGTTTATTCTTCATTTAATTCTTTAATGCTTTGATTGACTTTTCCAGCGTTTTTAATTCCGAATCGGAAAAGAATGTTTCGGGATTATGAATTAGCACAATACCCTCTTTTGTTGCAGTTACGCCTTCAATCTCTTTTGTTGATTTATTACTGCTTTGAGGCGGAATATATTGAACCCGGGGAATCGACTGTAAACCGGAAATTCCGTTTGCTATAAGTGCAGCTTTGCGGAATTCTGTTTTTACTATTATTAACAAGTCAGATAAAGAAATTTCGTTACTAGATAAATTAAATCGTCTTCTTATATCGTAAACGGGAATTACTTCTCCATGATAATTTATAGCTCCGGCTATTACCTCCGGTGCGCCGGGCAAAGGGGTTATCGCTACAATTTGTGTTACATGCTCAACAAATTGCAGCGGCAAACCATATTGATTTTCGCCTAAGAAAAATACTAATACGCGGTGATCATCGTTCATAATGAATTCCAATGAATGAGGCGTATCTAAAAAGGTCTTATTTGGAAATTTTGTATTCGAATATTCTTAATAATCGACACATTTCCTTGATGAAAATGCCTTTTTAGAGAAGACTCATGAATAATTAGTTAAAGCTAAATTTACCGTATAACTTTAAGCTGAAAATAAGAACAATTAACGTTCTATTCAAACAACCTAAATTGATAATATTACTCAATACGCAGAACGGGATAAACCAGAAATTGGCTGTCAAAGTAAGGGGATCTTTCGTAGAAAAAATTTAATCTTTCATACGGATTATTTTTAAACGATTCATCTTCGGTTAATCTTTTTTCAAATTCGGCTTTCAATTCAAAATTATTTTCGATCATTTGAAGAGCAATTTCTTCCATTACATAAGCTTCAAAATATTCTTTGCGTTCAAATATTGTGTTGAAGAATCCCCATTTGACAAATGAATCGTCTGATTTCGGTTCGAGTAAATGAAGTAGTACACGGATTGCCCGTTGGTTGGTGCTTACGTAAAATGTGCCTGCATGAACAGAAACAGTTTCCCTTAGCTCATCGTAGTCGAAGTTCACGCGCTGTCTTCCCTCATAAGGTGTTTGCGAAAATTTTACATCCTTGAATTTGTATTTCGTAACGTTGAACGATTTTTCTTCTTTTAACACTTCCACATGTACACCGTGAAACTTAAGCCGTGTTATTATTTCACTCCATTCCGGCGGTATTAAGTATGCTTTAGGCGCACTTAAAGTTTCCGCAACTTTCATCTTATTGTAGAAGGGGATTTCCAAGTCAAATTTTTCGCCGGTATATACTATTTTTTCCTTTCCGGAAATTGTGCTCGGTTCTTTAATGAAGGAAATGCCTTTAAAGATAAAGTTATCAAATTCATCTGATGGCGTGAGGGTTAATGGAAATGGTTCTTTGTCAATTGAAAACGTCTTAGCTGAATTAGAATCGGCTTTACGGTTTAAGTCAATCAGTGTTTGATCATTCATAGAAATGAAGTCCATTGCGGTTTCAAACATTACTTTTGTTGCAAACACCCTTTCTTTAAATGGTTTCAGCATGTGGGTTTCAATTAAAAGTGCCGGACGGTTTTGCAACGCCGCATAACCTTCGGATAGTCTTGGCGAAGCAGCCCAATCGACAATACCTTTCTCTAAAGCTCCGTCTTTAAATCCTACGTAAGGCGCTATAAGATAACCTCTCCCGTTAACATTTTCTTCAAGGTAAGGTATAAATTCATTCTTAATCCAATATGCAGATTCATGATAGAAATTTTGAAACTTCTCCATTGCATAAGTAATTGTATATTGATAATCGGCTCCATCAGTTGTATGCGAGTCGATAAAAAAATCGGGCAGCCAATGAGAGAAAAGTTTTAACATTGCCTGCATTTCGGGTGCGTCTGCTTTCATCCAATCACGGTTCAGGTTTAAATTTTGAGCGGTAACTCTCCAGCCCATTTCATCGGGTCCATTTTGGTTTATCCGGTTAAACTTGCTCATTCTTTCATGTCCATCTACGTTGAATATCGGTACCGCCAGAATAATTAATTTATCGAGGTAATGTTCTTTTTCTTTTGTGATAAGAATTTCTCTTAGCAGAAGCATTGAGGCATCTCTGCCTTCAATTTCACCGGCATGAATTCCGTTAGCAATTAAGATGATCGGCTTACTTGTTTTTTTTGCATCGATTGGAGTAAATGCGTTATCCTTCGAGACGACCAGGCATTTTAGTTCACGTCCTTGAGGTGAAACACCAAATGTAAATAAATGTGCATGGGGGGAGGCTTCTTCTAATTTTTCGAAGTAATTGATAGTCTCATCATATCGGGGAGTTTTTAGGTAATTACTTTTTTCGAAGAAAGTTTCCCAATCATTAAGCTGATTTGTTTGGGATTGAAGCGAAAACGAACTTAAAAAAAATACGAATGCAATGGGAATAGAACGATTCATTTAGTCTCCGGCTTAATATATTTTGGCAAATAAATTTAAGAAATAAAAGTGACTTGTTTAAGAGAAGTAAATCAGCAGAAAATTAATTGTTGGATATTTCTCAGAAAGTTTCTTTACAGAATTGATGCAGGGGTGTTAATATGCCCGGGTTACGTTGAATGTATAATTGCACGGCGAAAAATTTATAATAAATTCTTTATCCGAAGGATGCTGTGCACGATGTCCTGTTTAATTAAGAGAGTCTTGTTCTTCTTTAATTATAATCTTTCTAAAATAATTAGTTGTGCTCTACTAAACCTCGTAGAGGTTTCATTATTGTAGAAACGAATGTATTACTTCGATCCCTAAACCTTGTAGAGGTTTTATAAAATAACTTGATTACAATCATTTGTTGATTCTCCATAAATATCCGGCTAATAGGAAATTTTAATAAAGATTTGAATTCAATGCGGTTGATAAAAAAGAGATGACACCTTTTAGCTACGAATATTTGATGAAAAAGATGTCATCTCTAAAAAGTAATATTTGCTTACACATCATAATAAAGAGCAAACTCGTACGGATGCGGCTGAAGCGCCATTGGTTTAATTTCTTTATCGGTCTTATACTTTATCCAGGTTTCTATCACATCTTCAGTAAAGACATCACCTTTAAGAAGATATTCATGATCGTTAGCTAAAGCAGTCAAGGCATCATTTAAGCTGCCGGGTGTGGAGGGGACATCCTTCAATTCTTCAGGAGCCATATCATAAATATCTTTATCTAAAGGTTCACCCGGATCAATTCGATTTATAATTCCGTCTAAGCCCGCCATCAACATTGCTGAAAATGCAAGATAAGGATTACATGATGGATCGGGGCAGCGGAACTCAACTCTCTTTGCTTTCGGGCTTGTAGAATACATCGGTATTCGTATAGACGCACTGCGATTTCTTTGGGAATAAGCTAAGTTTACAGGTGCTTCAAAACCAGGCACTAAACGTTTATATGAATTAGTTGTCGGATTCGTAAATGCTAAAAGTGATGGCGCGTGTTTTAAGAGTCCACCTATAAAATACAGAGCGGTTTCACTTAACCCCGCATAACCGGCACCGGCAAATAATGGCTTGCCTTTTTTCCATAAGCTTGTATGCACGTGCATGCCGCTTCCGTTATCGCCAAAGACCGGTTTGGGCATGTATGTAACCGTGCGGTTATTTTTCTTTGCAGTATTCTTTACAATGTATTTAAACATAAGCAGTTGATCTGCCGCTTTCACTAACGGTTGAAAACGAAGATCAATTTCGCATTGACCGCCGCTGGCAACCTCATGATGCTGAGCTTCAACATCTACACCGCAATTTATTAAATTCGTTACCATCTCGTTACGCAAATCAATTAAAGAATCTGTTGGCGGTACAGGAAAATATCCTTCTTTATAGCGGGGTTTATAGCCAAGATTGGGTGATTCATCTCTGCCGGAATTCCATCTGCCTTCAATCGAATCAACAATATAAAAACTGCCGTTCGGCTGTGAATCGAACCTGACGTCATCAAAAATGAAGAACTCCGCTTCCGGTCCATAATAAACTGTGTCGGCTATTCCGGTTGATTTCAAATAAGCATCGGTTTTTTCGGCAATGTTCCTCGGGCAGCGTGAGTATTTTTCTTTTGTTGCCGGTTCATATACATCACAGATTAAACTTACGGTAGGTTCGGCAATAAAAGGGTCTAAAAACATTGTACCTGGATCGGGAATAATCAGCATATCACTTTCATTTATCGGCTTCCAGCCTCTAATTGATGAACCATCAAATCCAAAGCCGTTTTCAAATGAATCGGCATCGAATTGAGATACAGGAACGGTGAAATGCTGCCATTGTCCGGGAAAATCCATGAACTTCAAATCGACGAATCGAATTTTTTTGTCTCTAATGAACTTCAAAATTTGCTCGATAGGGGAAATACTTTTTGCCATAAATTTTTCCTTTTATTTGTTACTGATTAATTATTGGTTAAATATCTAATATGGTGGTTTCTTTAATCGTAGATAAAACGAAGGTAGTTTTTGTTGATGCTACACCTGGCCAGGATTGAATTTCCCCTAATAATTTTTCCAATGATTCGGTGTTTTTTAAAATGGCTTTAAGAAGATGCGAACCTTCGCCAAGCACCGAGTGGCACTCAACAATTTGAGGGATTTTCTCGACCTTCGAAATCAATCCTTTGTAATGCTTTGACGATTCCATCATTACAAGGATATATGCCATTATATCATATCCAAAGGCTTTTCTGTTAAGCCTGGCAAAATAACCTTCTATCACTCCTCGCTCCTCAAGCTTATTTAAACGTTCGCTTACGGAAGGAATCGACAATCCTACGGCTTCTGCAATTTCATTCCGTTTGGTTCGCCCCCTTCTTTGAAGCATGTTTAAGATTTTAATATCTAATTCATCTAACATAATGTTCCTTATTTATTTAGGTATTTGTGTTTTGACGGGGCAAATATAATTGAATGAATTAAACGATGCAAGAATTATTACGGTATTTATAATAAATATTTTTAGGAATTAAGGTATTGTTGAACAATAACCTTATTTACGAAGGAATTCGTATAAGTATTGGACTTTTTACTTTTTTAGGAGTGCTTAGCAATTCAAATCACCAGTTTTGATAGCTGTGGTATAATTATGATGTTACTTAGTCAGCACCATCGCTTTTGTTTGTGAAAAGCTTTTGGAAACAAGATTGTAATAATAAATACCGCTTGCAAGATTGGAATATTTTCTTGAATCGAAAATCACCTTGTGCTCACCGGCAGGTAATTCATTATCAATAAGTATATCTATGAGCTGTCCGAGTGAATTAAAAATTCTTAGTTGAACTTTTGTCCTTTCTTCAAGCTTAAAGCTTATTGTTGTTGAGGGATTAAACGGATTCGGATAATTCTGAAACAGCTCAATGTTTTTCGGCATTTCTATTACA
>CAZTDB010000125.1:0-6802 GCA_964612385.1 uncultured Ignavibacteriaceae bacterium | reverse complement strand
TTAGAAGCGATTGTAGGCAACAAACCAAGGATAAAAAATTTAGCAAGGGATATTGTTGATCATTTTGAAAAGAGGCAGAAAGCATTTGAAGGCAAAGCAATGATAATTGCTATGAGCCGGAGAATTGCAGTTGATCTATTTAATGAAATAATTGCGCTACGACCGGAATGGCATGATGCTGATCTTACCAAAGGCATGATTAAGGTAGTAATGACGGCTTCCAGTGCTGATGGTCCGGTAATGGCAAGACATCATACAACAAAGCAGCAGCGAAGAGATTTAGCAGATAGGATGAAAGATCCTTCAGATCCATTGAAAATTGTTATTGTAATTGATATGTGGCTTACCGGTTTTGATGTTCCTTGCTTACACACAATGTATATTGATAAACCAATGCGCGGGCATAACCTAATGCAAGCAATTGCGCGAGTGAATCGTGTATTTTTAGATAAGCCCGGAGGATTAGTTGTTGATTACTTAGGCATTGCGACTGATTTGAAGAAAGCATTATCGTTTTATTCTGACTCCGGTGGAAAAGGTGATCCAACAGAAGATATTGAGCAAGCAATTGAGGTGATGCTTGAAAAGCTTGAAATTGTTCAACAGATGTTCAATGAGGAAAGCAAAACACAGAAAGATATTTTAGTTGAGGAACCGGCAGCGTATTACAAAGGAAGTTATAAATTTAATTATAACAGATTTTTCACTGGCACGCCGCAAGAAAAGCTTTCAATAATACTTCAAGCTGAAGAACATATTTTAGGTTTGCAAGATGGAAAGAATCGTTTTGTTAGAGAAGTAACATTATTAAGCCAAGCTTTCGCATTATCAATGCCTCACGAAGAAGCAATGGCAATAAAAGAAGAAGTTGCATTCTTTCAGGCAGTAAAGGCTAGATTAGTAAAGTTTGAAATAACGGGTAAAGGTAAATCTTATTCGGAAATTGAAACTGCAATAAAGCAGATAGTTGACCAAGCAATTACTTCAGATAAAGTGATTGATATTTTTGAAGCTGCTGGAATTGAAAAACCGGAGCTGTCGATTTTATCCGAGGAGTTTCTGTTGGAAGTGCAAGGAATGAATCACAAAAATCTTGCAATTGAACTCTTAAAGAAAATATTGAATGATGAAATAAAATCACGATTAAGAACAAACCTTGTAAAGAGCAAAGCTTTTTTAGAGATGCTTGAATCAGCAATAAAGAAATATCAAAACAATTTATTAACTACAACTGAAATAATTAACGAGCTTATTCGGATTGCCAAAGAAGTAAAGGAGTCTGATAAAGAAGGAGAGAAATTGGGATTATCAACTGAAGAAGTGGCATTCTACAATGCGCTTGAAACGAATGACAGTGCCGTGAAAGTTTTGGGTGATGAAACACTTAAAACTATTGCAAGGGAAATTGCTGATAAGGTTAAAAAGAACACAACGATTGATTGGACTATTCGTGAGAGTGCTAGAGCAAAACTGATGGTACTTGTTAAACGTACTCTTACAAAATATGGATATCCTCCCGATAAGCAACAAAAAGCAATTGATACTGTGCTTAAACAAGCGGAATTGTTGGCAGAGGAGATTACTTTGAATCATTCCTCATAATTTCTACTTTCTCTTCAGCATCTCGATGAACTCCGGTTCATTGCGGAGGCTATCTAAATCAGTATCGCGTTCGAGCCACTCAAAGTTTGCATAGCCCACCGTCACTGCATTATTCAGCGCTTCGATTGCGAGCTTCTTTTCGCCCATCTGTGCATAAAAACAGCCTGCATTGTAAAGCATTAATGGATCATCGGGACTTAGCTCAAGAGCCTTTGCCGCTTCTGCTTTGGCTTCTTCTTTTTTACCGACCTGCGCTAAGTCTACTGCATAGTACATGTGCCCGCGGGCATCGTCAGGATGATTTGTTAAGTATTTTCTGTACACTTCAAGTGCGGTAGAGAGCGTTTCTTCATACTTTGCTGTTTCACCTAACCGTGCGTAAACAATTTGTAAATCCCCATAAACAGAGTAGAAGTCCGGGTTCAACTCTACGACCTTTTTAAATAAATCGACCGCTTCTCGGTCACGATCTGTTCCATGATAAATTCGCCCGAGAATCCAATACCCTAAAAAATTATTCGGGTCTAATTCAATTGCTTTTTGACTAGCTGTTATTGCCTCATCAAATGATCGTTTATTGTAATACGCTAATCCGAGTGCAGCATAGGCTTCAGGCAAAGCCGCATCATACATTAATGCTTTCAGGCTTGCTTCGATTGCTTTATCTAACCAGCTTTCATTTCTTTCTGCATCGAGATATAAAGATGAATAGGCTTCGCCAATACCGGCATAAGCATCTGCATAACGAGGATCCAGATCAAGTGCTTTTTGAAATAGCTGGATTGCATACAGCATGTTTTTTTGAGTTCTTCTGTAAAGAGAGTCTCTTCCGCGTAAATATAAATCGAATGCTTCGGGATTGATTGTCGAGCGTTTCGAAAGAACAATCTTTTCGGTCGGAGTTAATTTTACCATCAGCATATCTACTATTTGCTTCGAAACCTGTTCTTGAATATCAAAAACATCGGCAAGTTTCCCTTTATAAGTTTCAGCCCAAAGCTGTGCGTCGTCATCAACATCAATTAGCTCGCAGGTAATTCGAAGGTTTTCCTGGAATTTTCGAACACTGCCGGCAAGGATATATCTCGTTCCGAGTTCTCTGCCGATAGTTTTGATATCTTTTGTTGTTCCTTTATATCTCATCGAGGTTGTTCGGGGAACGAGCCTGATGTCCTTTAATCTTGAAAGATTAGCAATCAGTTCTTCTGTTAATCCATCGGCAAAATAATCACTGTCGGCATCGGGACTAATATTATCGAATGGAAGCACTACGATCGCTTTTGTTTTTGTTGCTGCCGATGCATTTTGAATATCTTTTTTAACCGCTTCTAATGTTTGCATCAATTCATCAATATTTTGAAATCTTATTTCTCGATTTTTCTCCAGCATCCTTTTTACAATGGCATCAAGCTGGTGAGGAATCTTTTTGTTCAATAAGTTGGGTGCGGGCGGATTTTCACCGGTTATTAAATATAACAATGCTGCTTCATGTTCAGCTTTGAACGGTAATTCACCAGTAAGTAATTCATAGAATACAATTCCTAAAGACCAAATATCACTCCGATGATCTGCCGGAATACCCTGGACTTGTTCCGGCGACATATAAGCTAAAGTTCCTAACGAGGTTCCAGTCTTAGTAATTCCAACATTGCTCTTTAACTTAGCCAATCCGAAGTCCATAATTTTAAGACGACCGTCTTTATTAATCATTATGTTTTCGGTTTTTATATCGCGGTGGATTATGTTCATGTCATGAGCGGCTTTTAATCCGCGGCACATTTGCTCGATCCAAACAATTGACTGAAGTACCGGCACACCCGTGCCGGAAGTAAGCGTTGATATGTAAGATTTTAATGTTTGACCATCAACAAATTCCATAACAAGAAATAAAGAACCATTATCTTCATCAATCTCATAAACGCTGAGTATGTTGGGATGATTTAATGCCGCAGCCGATTTAGCTTCGCGCATAAATCTTTGCTTGTTCTCTTCTTCGGCTGAAAGATGTGAAGGTAAAAATTTAATGGCAACGGTGCGGTCGAGCTTAATGTCGGTTGCTTTATAAACAATTCCCATTCCACCTTCGCCAAGCTTTTCTAAAATTTTGTAGTGAGCAACGTTATTTCCGATCATAAATTATCCTCACGTTTTAGTGAAGGCTTCGGCGAGACAGGTCCGCCCTGCCCGACTTGTTCCATAATTTTAGAATGTGAAATAGTATTACCGATCATATCAGTCATCTTCTTAACTCCTATCTATTTGTTTAGTTCTGATTCAACTTTCTTCTTTGTGAATTAATACATAAAAGTTCTATTTCTAAATTATTTTGAATTACCCCGAATAAGTCTTAGCAGAATTTTATTAATCCAGCTAATCCAATTATCAATTAACGCTGTAAACAGGGAATAAAAATATTTTTTGAACCGGACTGGTAACTAATCTGTTTTCGAATTCTAATCTTAATCCGGGAGCGGCTATAATATCTGTCTTGATAGTGCTGCCGCCGAAAGTACATCCGGCAATATTTATTCGAATAGGAGACAAATTGTGCTTATCAAACCAGCCTCCAGATACTAAGTAATGACCGTCTTCCATTACTTGAATTGAATAAACTGAGTTTGAAGTTTTTAAAAATAATTTATCGCCCTTACGAAGCTGGCTCTTATATAGAGCAAACATTTTTTCAATTCGATTAACAATATTTTCTAATGAATAACCCGGCATAGCTGTTATTTGTCTTTCATAAGTTCAATATATTCAGGTTCTTCTCTAATATTATCGAGGTCGGAATCTCTTTTAATCCATTCGTAATCTTCCAGCCCTTGCTTAATTGAATCTTTCAGTACTTTAATTGCTGTCTGCTTCTCACCAATTAAGGAATAAAAACAGGCTGCATTATACATCATAAGCGAATCGTTTGGACTTAATGCAAGTGCTTTAGCAGCTTCGGCACGGGCTTCATCAAGTCTGTTTACTATAGCTAAATCGAGTGCATAATGAATATGTGAACGGGCGTCATCGGGATTATTAGCAAGATATCTTGGAAAGATTTCAAGCAATATTTTAACTGTTTGATCGCGTTTTTCCTTGTCGCCAAGTCTATCGTAAATCATTCGCAAATTTCCGTAGGCTGTGTGAAAATCGGTGTTGAGTGAAATTGCTTTCTCAAACTGTTCAACGGCTTCGTGATATTTATCAGTTGAATAATAGATTCTACCTAAAATCCAGTAAGCCGTAAAATTATTTTGATCGAGTTCGATTACTTTATTAACTGCAAGCAGCGCTTCATCGTAAGATCTATTGCTGAAATAAGCTAATCCTAGAGAAGTATAAGCTTCGGATAAATTGGGATCGTACATTAATGCTTTAAAGCTTGCTTCAATAGATTTTTCGAACCATATATCCTTTGTTTCGTAATCAATATGATATGTGACATAAGCTTCACCCAATCCTGCATAAGCCGAAGCATATCTCGGGTCAAGATCAATCGCTTTACGGAAAAGCTGAATTGCCAATTCTAAATTACTTTTAGTTCTTCGGTATAATAAATTCCGGGCGCGTAAATTAAGATCGAATGCTTCCGCATTAATTGTAGAACGTTTTGTAAGCACTACTTTTTCTTTGGGTGAAAGTTTAACCATCAAGGCATCAACAATTTGCTTTGATACTTGTTCCTGTATATCGAAAATATCTTCGAGCTTGCCTTTGTAAGATTCAGCCCAAAGCTGCCGGTCGCTTTCCACATCAATCAACTGAACCGTTATGCGAATATTATCCTGAAATTTTCTCACACTTCCTTCAAGAATGTAACGGACATTTAATTCTTTCCCGATAGTCTTCACGTCTTTCTTTGCATTTTTGTATTGCATTGAAGTTGTTCTGGAAACAACATCTATTTCATTCAACCGGGATAAATTAACAATTAACTCTTCGGTTAAACCATCGGCAAAGTATTCGTTATCTTTGTCCGAACCGATATTATCAAAAGGCAACACTGCAACTGATTTTTTTAAGGACGCCGATACAGAAGAAGTAATATCTTTTTTGCACGTATCAATGTCGGTCAGGAGTTCATCCAGGTTTTGGAATCTTTTTTCACGATCTTTTTGCAGCATTTTTTTAACTACATTGTCTACCTGGAGTGGAACTTTTCTGTTCAGAGTACTCGGAACAGGCGGTTCCTCATTTGCAATCAGATAAAGTAAAGCCGCTTCATGTTCGGCTTTAAAAGGAAGTTCCCCGGTTAACATTTCATAAAAGACCACTCCTAACGCCCAGATATCGCAGCGATGATCGGCGGTAGTTCCCTGAACTTGTTCCGGTGACAAATAAGATAAGGTGCCTAACGAGGTTTTCGTTTTAGTTATTCCCGCATCGGTCTTTAATTTTGCCAAACCGAAATCCATTATTTTTAATCTTCCATCTTTAGTCAACATGATATTCTCGGTTTTAATGTCGCGGTGAATCATATTCATATCATGTGCATTCTTTAAGCCTTGCGCTATCTGCTCAATCCAATCGATTGCTTGAAGGACTGGCAAACCTGTACCGGATGCTAAGCCGGAGATATAAGATTTAAGAGTTTCACCGTCAACAAACTCCATAACAATAAAAAACGTATCTTCAGTCATGTCTATTTCATAAATTCCCAATATATTCGGATGGTTTAAAGCGGCAGCCGACTTAGCTTCACGTGTAAACCTCTGCCTATTTTCTTCCGATGATGAGAGATGGGGCGGAAGAAACTTAACTGCTACCGGGCGGTCAAGTTTTGTATCAAGTGCTTTATACACTACGCCCATTCCGCCTTGCCCGACTTGTTCAATTATTTTATAATGAGAAATTGTTTTTCCGGTTAGATCAGCCATTTTTTACCTTTATAATTCGATGAAGAAGAATCTCCCGATTCTTATAAATTATTTACCTTTCATCAGTTCGATATATCCAGGATCATTTCTTATTGGTTCAAAGTCCGGGTCACGTTTAATCCACTCATAATTTTCGTAACCGTTACTTACCGCTTCTTTAAGAAGGCGGACAGCTTCAGGTTTTTCTTTTAGACGTGAGTATAAACAAGCTCCAAAATAAAGCATGATAGGATCATTAGGACTTAACTCCAGTGCTTTCTCACCTTCGGTTTTTGCCTTTTCATTATTGCCTGATATAGCCAATGTTACCGCGTAAGACATTCGTCTATATG
>CAZTDB010000124.1:0-6832 GCA_964612385.1 uncultured Ignavibacteriaceae bacterium | reverse complement strand
ATAGTGTTCTGAATTGTCTGTATGCTTCCTTTTTATTTCGAATTAAAATGCCGCCGCCTAATTTGAGCAGTTGCTGCGACTCCTGTGAATTTTCAATCTTCGGTCCGAAAAGAACGGGTATCCCATAAACCGCAGCTTCCAAAACATTATGGACATTTTGTTTAAAGCTGCCGCCGACGAATGCTGCATCGGCGTAAGTGTATAAAGTTAGAAGTATACCTATGGAATCTACAATTATCACACGTTCACCATTGTAATTATTTAGAAAGGAGAAACGGATGGTTTTCAATGTACCTGCAAACTCATGTTCAATTTTTTCAAGGTGAACTATTGTCGGCTCGTGTGGGGCAATTATCAAAATCACATCTTTATCGTACTTAGCAAGCTTTGCGAATGCCGGCAGAATTACTTCTTCATCAAGCTCCCAGGTGCTGCCTGCAACAAGCACTTTCTTTCCGGTCAACAATTCATCTTTAATTAATTTATGTTCTTTGGCTCCGATGCTTCGCTGGTAAACTCTATCAAATCTCGTATCGCCTACAGGTAAAAGCTGGTCGTCTGTGCATCCGAATTCTTTGAATCTCTTTGCATCCTCTTCAGAAACAGTTAAGATGCGGGTAATATTTTTATATAAGCTTCTATGAAAGTTTTTTATCACCAAAAACATTCGCGGGGAGCTGCTCTTCATTGTGGCATCGACAAGATATATCGGCACTCCTGCTTTCTTCAATGCCCAAATATGATTAGGCCAAATATCATATCTCATAAGAACCGCAAGTGAAGGTCGAACAATTGCAATGAAGCGTTCAGCGTTGAATTTTGTGTCGAATGGTAAATAACAAACCAAATCTGCATAAGGATACTTTCGTGAATTTTCGTATCCGGAGGGCGAAAAGAAGGTTACTAAGATGTTTATTTGCCTCTGTTTTTTAAGCTCTTCGATTATGGGCTTTGCCTGTTCAAATTCTCCGAGCGAAGAGGAATGGAACCAAACTAATTTTTTTGTTTTATCTAAAACTGCGGCATCGAGAATTAAATTTTCAAAAATTCTTTTTCGTCCGGCAATACCCCTCCTGATTTTCAGATTGAATAATCCTGCTAATAAGATTACTAAGAATAAAAATGGGATGATTATTACATTATAAAATAATTGCCACAGTTTCTTCATCAAGCGTTTATCAACAGTTTTAATTTATTTAAAACAAATTCAGGAGTTATTTCTTTCATACATTTAAAATGTTTTTTGGGACAGTTATTACGACCGATATGCGAACACGGTCTGCAAGTTAAAGAATTGTTCTCTAAGATTAAATTTTTGTTCTTGTAGGGAATGAAACCAAATTCTCTGACTGTTGAACCAAAGATTGCAAGCACCGGAACTTTTACTGCGCAAGCAGTATGCATCAAACCGGAATCATTACAAATCACCGCTAAACATTTTTTCATGTCTGCGGCAGTTTGCAGTAAATTATTACCGTTGCAAAAATTTATAGAGTTCGGCGCATTCATAGAAACAAAATTGCATATTTCTTCATCCTCAGCTCCGCCGAATAATGCTATCCAATATCCTTCATCGTTTAATTTATCAGCTAACTCGATAAAATAATCGGCAGGCCATTTTTTTGTGAAATGCTTTGAGCCGGGACAGAAGCCGATCCAATTCTCTTCGGCAATTAATTTGGAAGGCTCATTCGTTGTGAATAAATCGAATCCTTCATCATCCAAAACAAAGCCGGGAATAGTTTCCGCATATCGCTGAGGGATAGGGGGCGCATTCTTTAATTTGTTAATCTTAAGATGAACTAAAAGCAGCTTGTAAAAAGTTCGTTTTCTGAATCTCAGCTTTTTCGTACGGATTCCGGAAACAATTCTTCTGCTTCTGATATTATTTTGGAGATCGATAATTAAGTCATAAGACCGGGATTTAAGTTCTTTTGCCAAACGGCTATTTAAATCACTTTGCCGTTCATAATAAAACAAATTATTCAAATAAGAGTTGTTGATAAGGGCATCTTTAAATTCGCGGCGAACGAGGAAATCAACTTCGAGTGAAGAATATTTTTTTTTGATTGATCGAATTAGGGGAGTAGTTAATAAAACATCCCCTAAGGAGCTGAACCGGATGATTAGTATTTTTTTACAGCTTTCAAGCATAAAATAATTCAATTCTTAAGTGGAAATATAATTAAGACGACTGAAAAAAATCTGATTTGCGAAATAGCATATAACTTTAGTAACTGATGTTCCGCAGAAAATTAGTATAGATTAAATCGAACGTTGAGACAAGGCGCTTGTCCCAAATGCTTTCACATAGGCATCAATTTAATTTTCATATACATTGTTTCTAACTGCTTTAGTTATATAGGATTAACACGATTTTTGGGTTGTTATTATTCATCCTCTACGAGGATGCAGGGCTTATAGGTTGTAAAATTTTCTACAATAATAAAACTTCTACGAAGTTTTTTTCTCCTGACCTCGTAGAGGTCAAATTATTGTAGAAAACAGTTCAATTCACACACCAAATCCTTGTAGAGGATTTATCGGAACGATCCACCGGATAAGATTCTTTATTTATAGACGAATATCTAAACAATTTTTTCGAAATTTCATTCCATCGCTGTATGCTAAGTTGAAGGCTATTCGAATTCTTTTCCTAAAGAACCTTTGGTCGGCATGCTCCGTGTCTATAAGAGTTTAATTCATAAAAATTTGCAAAGTTTTAGGATCAAGAAATACAATTCTATCAATTCTTTATAAGATGAATTAGTAAGTATTGGAATATTGTGAAGACAAACGCACAAGAAAAGTATCAGACAGTTTGTGGTTGCACTTTAGTTTATTCTCCCTTAACTTTTCAATCAAAAATTGAGGGCTTAATGACAACATTACCGCCGCCGGCAACAAAGTTCTCCCCGGATGATTCTCTTGAGAAGAAGATATATAATATTATTGAAAAGCTTAGCGATTATCTGCCTATCGTAAATGATAGAAACAGGCTTGCATTTTCTTTATATAAATTTATGCAGGGAGAGGGCGATCATCCGAATATTTTAATAAAATCAACAAAAGTTAAAATTGAAGGAATTACCCCCGAAGAGTTAGCCGGTAAGATTATACAGGAAATCGAATCTATCAAGTTAGGCGCTTAATCTTTCCTCACACACTCCAAAAATCACAGAGAGTAAAAAGCGATTATTTGTCTGTTTTCTGGCTTTCTAATTCCTCAGAAAGCATAAAATTTTCAACCGATTTAACATCCTCCTCACTGCCGATAAAAATAGGTACCCGCTGATGAAGCTTTTCAGGCTTAATTTCTAAAATTCTTTGTTTGCCGTTTGAAGCACGTCCCCCGGCTGCTTCCACAATAAAGGACATCGGATTGCATTCATACATAAGCCTGAGCTTGCCATTGGGATTTCTTGAATCAGCCGGGTACATAAAAATTCCGCCGTATAATAAATTGCGATGAATATCCGCTACCATTGAACCGATATACCGTGAAGAATAAGGTCTGCCCGTTGCTTCATCTTCTTCTTGCAAATATTTAATATACTTCTTTAAACCCGGATGCCAATACTTGTAATTTCCTTCATTGATGCTGTAGATTCTCCCTTTCTTAGGTATTTTAATATTTTCATGAGATAGTAGAAATTCACCGAATGCCGGGTCTAAAGTAAATCCATGCACACCATGCCCGGCTGCGTACACTAAAATAGTGCTTGAACCATAAACAATATAACCTGCCGCCACTTGCTGGCTTCCGGGCTGCAGGCAATCCTCCATAGTACCGGGTTCACCGTCTGGAGTAATTCTTTTATATATTGAAAAAATAGTTCCGATGCTTATGTTAGCATCGATGTTGGAAGAACCGTCAAGCGGATCGAAAAGGAGAACGTATTTGCCTAATTTAAAATGCGTCGGAATATGAATGAGATTTTCTTCTTCTTCCGATGCCATTACACAAAGGTGTCCGCCGTGATCCATTGCTCTGAACATCATATCGTGAGCAAAGACATCCAATTTTTTTACCTCTTCGCCGTGAACGTTATGCCCGCCGGTAAAACCCAATATATCGGCAAGCCCGGCTTTATTCACTTCGAGCGAAATAACTTTTGCGGCTAAGGAAAGATCGGATAGAAGCTTTGATAGCTCTCCGGTTGCTTCCGGATGCATTTTCTCTCCCTCGATTATATGGCGGGCTAAAGTCATGAAGCGAAGGTTAGACATAAATTATCTCCTCTTATATCTATGTTACAAAAAAAGACGATCAAACTGCTCGCGCAATCTCCTGATCTTTGTATTGAAGCTGGTACAATTTATAATAAATTCCTCTCTTTGCAAGCAGCTCTTGATGGTTTCCAACTTCTCTAATTTCTCCCTTATGAAGCACAATTATTTTATTTGCATTCTGAATCGTAGATAATCTATGAGCAATCACTATAGCGGTTCTGCCGACTAATAATTTTTCTATCGCCTTTTGAATCATAATTTCAGATTCCGTATCGATGCTTGACGTGGCTTCATCCAAAATTAAAATTTTTGGCTGGAATGCTAATGCGCGTGCAAATGAGATAAGCTGCTTTTGACCGACGCTTAATGTCGCTCCTCTTTCCTTAACTATCTCGTTATATTTTTCCTGTAGGCTTTCGATGAATTTGTTGGCGCCTACGTATTCGGCTGCTTTTATAATTTCTTCATCGCTTATGCTGTCATCTTCCATTCCTATGTTAGTTTTAATTGTGCCCGAAAAAAGAAAAACATCCTGCAGCACTGTGGATATGTATTTACGCAAATCTCGTTTATCCAAAGTACGGATGTCTTTCCCGTCAAGTAATATTTCTCCTTTTTGAATGTCATAAAATCTTGTTAAAATATTTATAATGCTCGACTTTCCAGCGCCTGTATGCCCGACAATTGCAACAGTTTCACCGGGATTAATTCTGAATGAAATATCTTTAAGTACATATTCACCGTCATTATAAGCAAACCACACATTCTTAAATTCGATCTCACCTTTCACATCTGTTAACCGGGCAGGTAAATCGGGATTCTTTATAACAGTTTTATCATCCAAAAGCTTAAATATTCTTTCAGATGAAGCCATAGATGTTTGCAGTATATTATATTTTTCCGATAAATCGCGAATCGGTCTAAAAAACATTTCAATGTATTGAATGAATGCGAAAAGAACACCTAACGTTACTACATTTTGAATCACCTGTCCGCCTCCGTACCAAATTACCAAGCCGATGGCAATTGAGCTTAAAAATTCTACCACTGGATAAAATACTGCGTAATAAAAAATCGATTTGATATTTGCGGCTCTATAGTCGCTATTAATTGAAGCGAAACGTTTAAGCTCATTATTTTCTTTGCTGAAAGTTTGAACGACATTCATCCCTGTTACATGTTCCTGCATGTAAGAATTTAATCTTGCAAGATGAAGCCTTACATCCCGGTAGGATTCTCTCACTTTTTTTCTGAATAAAAACGTTCCATAAATCAAGATAGGCAGAACAGATAACGTAACAAGCGAAAGCTGCCAATCCATAAAGAACATGAAAACAAGAATCCAAATAATTATGAATACATCGCTGAACACCATCACGATTCCCGAAGAGAATAATTCGCCCAATGATTCCACGTCGTTTGTAGTTCGGGTTACTATCCTGCCGATTGGTGTACGATCAAAAAATCTTAAAGCCAATTTCTGAACGTGTTCGAAAATTTGAAGCCTTAAATCGTATAAGGTTTTTTGCCCGAGGTATTGAGTGAAGTACGTTAAAAGATATTGAATGACAGCCTGTAAAAGCAATGAGCCGAAAAGCAAAACACTTATTATCAACAAGCCGTTATAATTTGAGTTAACAATATAATCATCGATGGCAACTTTGGTGAGGTACGGTCGCACGGGACCTAATGCAGCTACAATAATATTTAAGAAAATTGCGAAGAAGACATATTTTTTGTAGGGATTAACATACTTTAAAAGCCGCCGCATTAACTTTGCGTCGTATGCTTTTCCGAGTACTTCTTCTTCACTTCTGTAATCGCTTGCCATATAATTCAATTGTTAAATTATTTAATTATTATTTTGTCGTACTTCTATTTAATTACTCACTTTACGCACCGTTGAGAGATAACATCTTTTGGGAATGAATGTCAGTCCTCAATTCATAAGCGTAGTCATTATATTTATGCAAATTCGATTAAAAATTAAAGATTAAATCTCTACGCTCCGAACTTATAAGCTTAACATGAGTTAATTAATCAGGATTTTAAATAGCTGTTAAATAACTTTGTAATAATCTTCATCGATTAAAAATTTATTTATATTATCTATTGTAGTGTCAAGAATTCGTTCAACTGCTTCGACGGAATCAAATGCCATGTGTGGGGTAATAATTACGTTTTCCCGTCTTAATAAAATATTTCTTTTGAGTATAGCTTCAAGGTGATCGACAGAGACATTTTTTGTCAGCATTTGATTTTCTTCTTCAACCAGGTCTTCACCTTCGAATACGTCTAAACCCGCACCACCGAATATACCTTTATCGATTGCATAGTATAATGCCTTAGGTTCTATTATACCGCTTCGTGCCGTGTTAATAAATAATGCGCCTTTCTTAATTAAACGGACATTATCCATGTTGATTAGATGTTGTGTAGCAGTATTATAGGGACAATGCAGCGTGATTATATCCGATGTTTTTAACAACTCATTAAGACTTACATATTTAAAATCGAGGAGTTCTTCAAGAATATGCTTAGGATTAGGATCGGATGCGATTATTTTCATTCCAAATCCTTTTGCAATTTTTATTACATG
>CAZTDB010000123.1:0-6832 GCA_964612385.1 uncultured Ignavibacteriaceae bacterium | reverse complement strand
CAAACTATAACAAAAAAAAGAATCCTCAGCGGAATGCGCCCTACCGGCAAATTACACATCGGACACTACGTTGGCGCATTAGAAAATTGGGTAAAGCTCCAGGATGAATATCAAAGCTATCATTTGATTGCCGATTATCATGTGCTTACTACAGATTTAAATACAGAATACATTTATCAGAATACGATTGATATGTTAATCGATTGGTTAGCTGCCGGATTAAATCCCGATAAAAGCCCGATGTTTCGTCAGTCAAAAATTAAAGAGCATGCTGAGCTAAATCTGATTTTTGGAATGCTTGTTACTGTTAACAGACTTGAAAGGAATCCAACCCTTAAAGACCAGGTGAGGGACTTACAAATTGAGAATATCATTTACGGTCACTTAGGGTACCCCGTTTTACAGGCGGCAGATATATTGCTTTACAAAGGAAACTTTGTCCCTGTGGGAGAAGATCAAGTTCCGCATATTGAGATATCGAGAGAAATTGCAAGACGATTCAACAATCAATACGGTGAAGTATTTCCTGAGCCTGAACCGCTGCTTACAAATTTTGCAAGGCTGCCTGGCTTAGACGGCAATGCCAAGATGAGTAAATCACTCGGAAATACTATTCTTCTTTCTGATGAGCCTGAAACGGTGAAAGCTAAGATGAAAAAAGCTGTTACAGATCCAAATAAAATTCGAAAAGGAGATCCGGGCAATCCCGATATATGTCTTGTATTTTCTTATCATAAAAAATTTAATCCTGTCGAAGTACCTGAAATCGATAAAGGCTGCCGGTCCGGTGAACTTGGTTGTGTAGACTGTAAAATGAAATGTTCCGATAAAATTTCTAATTTTCTTGCGCCGATAATTGAAAAACGAAAATATTATGAAGAACATATTCCGGAAGTTTTGGATATTTTACATCTGGGAGAAATGAGAGCCAAAGAGGTCGCATCGGCTACCATGGCGGAAGTTAGAGAAAAAATGAAAATTGGGTAAACATTGTATAAAATCAAATTAGAACAGTTCGAAGGACCGTTAGACTTGCTTCTGTTTTTCATTAAGCGTGATGAATTGAACATCTACGATATTCCCATTTCGAAAATCACAAAAGAATTTCTTGAATATGTTAATTTGATTAAAATGTTAGACCTTGAAACAGCCGGTGATTTCATACTGATGGCTTCAACCTTAATGCATATAAAAGCCCGAATGCTGCTGCCGCGCGAAATAGATGAAAAGGGAGAGGAAATTGATCCCAGAGCTGAATTAATAGCTGCGCTTCTTGAATATAAGAAGTATAAGGAAATGTCTGAAGAATTGTTGTTCTTCGAATCCAATCAGCGTAAAATTAATTTTAGGGGAAATTATAAAGCTGACGAAAAAATATCTCCGCCGGAATATGAAGTGCTCTTAAAGAATATTACTGTGTATGATCTTGCGAAAGCATTTAAAAAAGTTATCGAAGGTATCAAAGTTGAAGTCATTCATGAAATCACAAGAATAAATGTTACTATTGATGACCAGATTGATTACATTATGAATAGACTCAACGAAAGCCGCGAGCTTCACTTTCTCAGCTTAGTCGAAAATATGAAGGAGAAAATCAGAATAGTGATTACTTTTGTAGCGCTTCTCGAGTTAATAAAAGCCGGAAGTATTAGAATTAAAGAATCTTCGCATTATAACGACTTTGTATTGATAAGAGTTAATCATGGATAAAATTTATAACTCAATAATCGAAGCATTAATTTTTTCGTCGGAAGACTCACTCTCCGCTGTCGATATAATTAAAGCCATACAGGGAATTGACGGAGAGGACATTAAAATTACACCAGAAGAAATTGAAGAATGCGTTGAGGAACTAAATTCCGTTTATGATGAACATAAGCTATCGTTCCGCATTAAAAAAATTGCTAACGGTTATCTATTTGGAACCCGACCGGAATATGCCAAATATTTAGGTTATCTGTCATCGGAAAAAAGTAAAAGGAGATTAAGTCATGCGGCGCTTGAAACGCTTGCCATCATTGCATACAAACAGCCGATAACAAAACCCACTATTGAATCGATTAGAGGAGTTAATTCCGATTATATTCTAAATACTTTATTAGAAAAAAGATTAATCACTATTTCCGGCAGAGCAGAAACAATAGGACGACCGTTACTTTACTCTACTACAGATGATTTTTTAAAATATTTCGGATTATATAAATTAAGCGATCTCCCCAAACCGAGAGAAATTGAAGAAATAATGAAAGACGAAGATTTTATTGAACAAAAACAAAAAATTTTAATGAACCTTTTTGAAGAAGCAATCGAAAACCAAAACTCAGAATCGAATGATAACGCGTCTGAATAAATACTTAGCCGATTGCGGAATTGCCTCTAGACGAAAAGCAGAAGAGCTAATATTACAGGGCAGAATTGCTGTAAACGGGAAGACAGTTTCTGACTTAACATTTAAAGTCGACAGCGAAAAAGACATTGTTGAATTTGACGGTGAAAAGCTCAAATTAAAAAACAACGTATATTATCTGCTGAATAAGCCGAAAGGTGTAATTTCCTCAACCAATGATGAAAAAAAGAGAAGAACTGTTTTAGATTTGATTAAATCTGATACACGAATCTTTCCTGTGGGAAGGCTCGATTACAATACAACCGGTGTGCTTATTCTTACAAACGATGGAGAATTTTCTAACTGGCTTACTCATCCAAAAAATAATATACCGCGTGTTTATGAAGTTAAATTGGATAAACCTTTGATTGAAGAACACCGTGAAAATTTGTTAAAAGGAATATATATTGAAAATAGAAAATCTTTTTTTACAAAAATAATTCATCCGAAGAGCAGAGATAAAAAAACCGTCGAAGTAACTTGTGTTGAAGGAAGAAATCATTTTGTTAAAAAGATGTTCGGAGTTCTGGGTTATCGAGTGATTGATCTTAATAGAAAGAGTTTTGGAAGTGTAAAGGCTGATATTAAAGTTGGTACTTATAGAAAATTATCTGCCGATGAAGTTAAGGAGCTTTACAGCAAATATGTTAAATAAATTATTATATATTTTTATTCTTATTAACCTCGCATCCGCTTCATTGCATTCGCAAAATGAGCTACCCGATTCTACGAGAAAATTTTCGTATTCGACGGTACCGGAATTTTGGAACCAGATGGAGGATATATTTAACGATCCGAATTTTAATAATGCTAATTTGGGTGTATTAATTCAATCCTTGGAAACGGGCGAATATTTTTATAAACGAAATGAAGATAAGCTGTTTATCCCGGCTTCAAACTTAAAGCTCTTCACAACCGCTGCAGGTCTGATAATTTTAGGTCCTGATTATAGATTTTCAACTAACGTATATATGAGCGGATATATCGACGGATCAGTTCTCAAAGGAGATTTGGTAGTGCAAGGCAGGGGAGATCCAACAATTTCAGGCAGATTTTACAATAACGATGTATACCGGGTTTTCTCGGCGTGGGCAGATTCTTTACTCGACCTTGGGATCGACGAAATTACCGGCAGCATCATAGGTGATGATAATTTATTTGACGATAAAAATTTGGGCGAAGGATGGGCATGGGATTATGAGAGTTATTGGTTCTCAGCTCCTTCGGGTGCAATTTCATTTAACGACAATACGGTTGATATCATCATCACCTTTGATAACGAATCTCAAAAGGCAAAGATTTTTACTTTACCCGACAGCAGATATATTATAATAAAAGACAATATTACTGTTGTGCCCCGGGACTCACTTACCTCAATAAATGTTTATAGAGAAAGAGGAACTAATTTAGTTTCAGTTTACGGTACGCTGAAAGCAATTTCCGATACTATAAAAACTTTCGTTACTGTGAACAATCCAACTCAATATTCTATGGTTGTTTTATCCGAAGTATTGAAACGGAGGGGCATAAGCATACGCGGCTTTCCTGTCGATGTTGATGATATTAATAAACAACTCGATTACTCCGGAATGCAAAAAATATTTTCTTTTAACTCTCCGCAGCTTAAAGAAATAATTAAGGTTATTAATAAGAACAGTCAAAATTTTTATGCCGAGCAACTGCTGAAAACAATCGGGCTTGAAACTTACGGTTACGGAAGCGTTGAGAATGGAGTAAAAGCAGCCGAACGTGTTTTCCAGGAGATGGGCATTAATACAGAAAATATGAAAATGGCAGACGGAAGCGGACTCTCACGGCTAAATTTAATTACACCGAGACATATTATTTCTCTGCTTAGCTATATGTATAAAAGTAAATACTTTATCCCGTTCTTTAATTCACTGCCGATTGCCGGAGTAGATGGAACGCTCGGAATGAGGATGAAGAATTCAACAGCAGAAGCAAAAGTACGTGCAAAAACCGGATATCTCGAAGCTGTTAGAAGTCTTTCCGGTTATGCTTTTACCGGTGATAATGAACCGGTAGTGTTTTCAATTTTAGTGAACAATTTCAGTGTACCGGTTAAGCTTGCAGAAAATCTTCAAGATTTGGTCTGTTTGCGATTAGTTAATTTCAAACGAAAATAATTGGAGGTAAATTGGATAATAATATTCAGCAGGATTTGAATGTGCTTATTAAAAGACGATATGAGGAATTAACTGAACTGAAAGCTATGGGGATTGAACCATTCGCTTATTCTTATAATGTTACTTCAGATTCGGATGATATTAAAAACAATTTTAACGAGAACGATAAAAGAGTAGTTAGTATTGCCGGAAGAATCATGGCGCTTCGGCGAATGGGGAAAGCCTCCTTCGCACACGTCCAGGACCACAAAGGAAGAATTCAGATTTATCTTAAAAAAGATGACCTGGGCAACTCATACGATGCTTTTAAATTAATGGATATCGGAGATATTATCGGTTTAGAGGGTTTTGTATTTAAGACAAAGACCGGCGAGATTTCTGTTCATGTAAATTCATTAACGCTGCTGGCAAAAACACTCCGTCCTTTACCGATAGCTAAAGAAACTATTGACGAACATGGCATTAAGACCATTCATGATCAGTTTGCCGATGTTGAGCTGCGTTACCGCCAGCGTTACGTAGATTTAATAGTTAACTCACAAATAAAGGAAGTATTTATTAATCGAAGTAAAATTATCTCGTCGTTCCGTTCATTCCTGGATAGCTTCGGCTACCTGGAAGTTGAAACACCGATACTTCAGCCATTATACGGAGGCGCTGCTGCGCGTCCTTTTATTACCCATCATAATACATTAGATACGAATTTATATCTTCGTATTGCCGATGAGTTGTACTTGAAGCGATTAATAATAGGGGGATTTAACGGTGTGTACGAAGTATCAAAAGATTTCAGAAATGAAGGAATGGATCGTTCTCACAATCCCGAATTTACAATGCTTGAGCTATATGTTCCTTATAAAGATTATGAATGGATGATGAAATTTGTAGAAGATATGATTCACTTTGTTTGTATGAACGTATTCGGCAAGCTTGATTTTGAATACGAAGACAAAAAAATCAGTTTTAGCGTACCCTGGAAGAGAATTTCTATGGTCGATGCGATAAATGAAAAGACAGGTATTGATATTCTTAACATCGATAATTACGAATTAAAAAACGCGGCAAAAAAATTAGGGATTGACGTGAATAAAATTGAAGGCAGAGGTAAGCTCATCGATGAAATCTTCAGCTTAACCGTTGAACCCGAACTCATACAACCTTGTTTTGTAATAGATTATCCGATTGAAATTTCGCCTCTAGCAAAAAAGCATAGAACGAAACCCGGTTTAGTGGAAAGATTTGAAGTCTATGCCGCCGGCAAGGAAATTTGTAACGCATTTTCTGAATTGAACGATCCAATTGATCAGAGGGAAAGATTTTCCGCCCAATCCAGGCTGAGGGAAGAAGGCGATGAAGAAGCTCATCAGATAGATGAGGATTTTTTGCGTGCACTCGAATACGGCATGCCTCCGACTGCCGGCTTAGGAATCGGAATAGATAGATTAGTTATGCTCTTAACTAATCAATCTTCTATAAGGGATGTTATCTTTTTCCCGCAAATGAAACCGGAGCCAAAACAATAAAAGTATATGGGGAATCGAATTTGATGTTAACTTATTTAACGTACACCCATTTCTTTTTATTTGACTCTTAAATTTCATTAGGACTTCTTATTTTACACGTGTCTGAAAGAGTCAACTAATGAATAATAGATTTCAACTAATTTTTTTTCTTATAATTTTTTGCGGGAGTCAGTTTGCTCAAGTGGCTGATAACTTTGAGCATCTGTTTCCGAAAAACATTATTGATTCTTCAAACCCTTCAATTCTTGCTGAGGAAAGAATCCCACTTTCTTTAGCTGTAAGAAATTCAAGCTCACCGCAGTTCGATCCGTTTAAAACAGAAATAAATTACGGTACATTAGCCGGTGTAGGGGCAATAGCTTTAGGAACAGGAATCGCCGTTCACATTTATCAAAGGAATGCCTGGTGGAAAGATCAAAGATCTACATTTCATTTCAATAACGATTGGGAGTATGCACTCTGGATAGACAAAGTGGGTCACTTTTATGGAGCGGCGCTTCTTACACACCTGTTCTCTGCAGGGTTTGAAGCCGGAAACGTTCAATCGGAACCCGCGATTATTTATGGAGCCATAGCTGCGACGGCATTTCAAATGTATGTGGAAATTGAGGATGGATTCGGTCCGGATTGGGGATTCAGTCCTGGCGATGCATTATTTGATTTATTAGGAACAGGCTATGCATTAGGTCAATATTATTTTCCGTATTTAAAAAACTTTCAAACAAAGTTTAGCTATTTTCCTTCTAAAAAGATGAGAGATGGAATTCATAAAGGAA
>CAZTDB010000122.1:0-6879 GCA_964612385.1 uncultured Ignavibacteriaceae bacterium | reverse complement strand
TGTAACTTCGTTTCCCAAGCAGATACCTGCTGCAATATCCGGGGCGTGGAAATCAAAAGAGGGCACAATCGGAATTTGTGTGGTAAGCGTAATTGATTATAAATTACCTCTGTCCTTCGCAATTGATGCAAACGAGTATAAAATTGAAAAAAGCGGATCAATCTTTTTGATTGATAAATCAACAAGGAAAAAGCTTTCACGTTATTCAGATGGTTTGATAAATGTATCTACCAATTTGCCCCCCAAAAGCGCAATAATAATAGAAATATTACCGGATTAATGATATGAAAAATAAGGGTATCGCTCTTCATATAATATTCAACTTAGCTTTTATATCCGGAATAATCCTTCTTTGCAACTTTAAATCTTTTGCACAAGAAATTTCCTTCGAAGAAATTGAAACAATAAAGACATCTTCAGGTGCGATTTGGATTAATAATGCTATTGTCTTCAATTCTGAAACTAAACTCTATAAAGCAGTGTATCCCAACTTCTTACCAATTCAATTTACAGAATTCGATGGCTTTCAAGGAATGCCACAACTCCTTCGAGATGAAAATAAAATTGGCATTCAAAATAATGATACAATTTGGATAATTGACTTAGTAAGGAAAGGATCAATAAAAAAATTGCCTAAACCTACGGATTCAGTATGGGTAGTAAATCCATTTACCAATGAGATAACATTTTATGATTCGAACAATCTTTGGCTTACTTTTTCCTCTAAGGGTGATGCCGCAAGAGTAAAAAAATCTCCTGAAATCTTTGGTAAAAATGAACTATGGATAAATGACAAAATAGCTGCTATAGAAGATGGGATAACCTGGATTTTCTCACCTTTCGCTTCCCCAATTAAATGGTCACCCGATGGCAATAGATTATATTTTATTTCTAATGAAACAGGTTGGTCGAAGATTTTCAGTGTGGATAAAAATGGAAATGACAAAAGACAAGAAACTTTTGGCGAGGGAGATGATAGGGATTTTTCAATTTTAAAAGATGGAACTCTTTTGTTTATTTCAAATAGAAGACTTAACGTAGAATGGGCGCTGTGGATGAAAAAGCCCGGGAAAAAATCCCGGTTGCTTTTCGGAGAAGAAGGATTTGTAAAAAACTTAGTTGTTTCTCACGATGAAAACTGGATTTCGTTTCTTTACTCTAATCCTTCCTCTCCTTTTGAAGTTTACGTTATGAATTTAATTACACAAAAGACTTATCAGGTAACAGTAAATGCTCCAATTGAACTCTTAAAAAAAGCGGTTGTATCAGAAATAGTAAGATTCACCTCTGATTCCAGACAAATAGAAGGACTCTTATATAAACCTAAACTCTTTTCCGATGATACAAAATATCCCGCAATTATTCGGCTTCATGGTGGACCTTCAATGCAAGATGCACTAATGTGGAATTCCTTAATCCAGTTTATTGTATCTCATGGATTTATTGTAATGCAAATAAACTATACGGGCAGCGTAGGATATGGAAGGAATTTTGAAGAAGCAAATTTTTATAGAATTGGATACGAAGACTGTTACGATGTTGCTGCTGCGGCTGAGTATTCAAGATCATTATCTTTTATAAGTCGGATCGGCGTGATGGGAAGTTCTTACGGTGGTTATTTGACAAATTTAGTAATAGGAAAATATCCTAATTTATTTTTTGCCGCAGTTAATTGGTTCGGTATTTCTGATTGGCATACCATTTTTGATTTTAAACAATTAAATCCAATCGTTAGATATTTTTTTCTCAATCGTCTTGGAAAATTTGACGAAAATTATGAATTATATTGTACGGCTTCTCCAATAACTTATATTGATTCAATCCGAACTCCGTTGATGATTGTTCATGGCACTGCTGATACTGTGGTACCTATTCAACAATCGGAAATACTATATGAGAAGATGAAAAATTTAGGGAAAGAGGTTGAGTTTATAATTTATAATGGCGAGGGACATGGCTGGTCTAAAAAAGAAAACCGTTATGACGCTTATCGTAGATTAATAAATTGGTTCGATCAATATTTGAAATAAAAAAACGGAAGGTCATCCTCCAGCCAGAAAAAGGATGACCTTTGCAAATAGAATAATTTTTATTGGTACAATAAATATTTCTCTCTGATTGCCTTAAATATGTTCAAATTTTTTTCCCATGTACTGAATATTTCTTCGGGAGACTTTCCTCCATCCAGCATTTTTCTAACCTGAACTGTACCGGAAAGTCTATCTATTGAATTAATTCTCCATTCAAATTTATCGGGATGATTTTTCTTAATCGACCATAGTAAATAGATACCTGTTTTAACAGGTTCAAATTTATCTCTATCCGTAATCTTGAGATATATACCATTACATAATTCATCATTATATTTTGGTGGACGCACATTACCGGGTCTAATAGTGGGAGTATATTTTTGTACTTCAAATTCAACCCCGCTTATATTCAAGCTGTTTAATTCTGAAGCCACTTTAGCAGCATCTATCCACGGAGAACCTATTAATTCAAATGGCTTATCAGTACCTCTCCCTTCGGAAACATTCGTACCTTCAAATAAACATGTGCCGGTATACACAACTGCAGTAGAAAGGAAAGGCATATTTGGGGATGGTTTAATCCATGTTAATCCGGTTTGATCATACCACATATTATGTTTCCAGCCTTTCATTTTAAGCACAGTTAAATCGGCTTTTAAATCATTAGCAAGCCATGATTCGTCGTTGTACATATCAGCCAATTCGCCAATCGTCACCCCATAGGCTATAGGTATTTTTGCGTAAGCCACGAATGATTTCATTGTGTCATCAGTGACGGGACCATCAATGTAATCGGTTCTAATTGGGTTAGGTCTATCTAATACGATTATAGGAATTTCGTTTTCAGCCGCCGCCTCCATCACATGTCCGAGTGTTGATATGTAGGTATAAAATCTTGCCCCCACATCTTGAATGTCATAAATAAGAACATCTATTCCCTCAAGCATTTCCTTTGAGGGTCTGTACGTTTTACCATAAAGTGAGAAAAGAGGTATACCGGTTTTCTGATCAATTGCGTCCTCTACAGCACCCGTCGTATCCCCTCTTACACCGTGCTCTGGTCCAAATAAGGCAGCAACTATAACCTCGTTATTTTCATTAAGTGCATCAACGAGATGTTTTCCATTGGAAAGAACAGCAGTGTGGTTAACTATCAATCCAACTCGTTTGCCTTTTATCAAATCGAGTTTCTCCGAAACAAGTACATCAGCACCTGTTTTAACTTTCGGAGATTTTCGTTCGTCTGAACTACATCCTAAAAGAATGACAGTTAAGAGTGTGAAAATAAGTGTAAAACTCATTATAGAATTATTCCGTTTCATATAACCCCTTTCTATGATTTTTAGTTTTGTAAATTAATAGGGAGTTTCCAACCGGTCTCTCCCCGTTTTTATCTGATGGACTGTTTACGATTTTATTTTTTATAATCATGGTTGATGATCCTCCACCATCAAGATTCAATCCCTGATATACACCTTCGGATATCATTATTTCAGCAAATTCAGATAGCGTTACACCTCTACTATTCACTTGTCTGCCGTCAATTACGAAGAAAAATATTTTAGTGCTGTCTTGAGAAAAGCCTATTCCGGTCCTCGGATGGCGGTTAGCAGAAAATTTGGTAAAAGTTCCTTCTATTGAATCGGCTAACGTAGCCATATTTATTCCATCATTTACAATTCTGGGCCAACCCCCTACTAAATGAATGATTCCAGGATAGAAGGGTTTAAGCCTTATTATAGCGTATATAGTATCTTCTTTACTTACAAGATCTTTAAATCGGTCGGAAATATCGCCGCTTGCTGAAATTATATAGTTATCTTCTTTTAGTTCTAAATTTCCTGAGAACGATGTTGTACCCGTTGAAATTAAATAAAGAGTATCTTTTGATATATTAAGAACTAAACATTCTAATTCCAAAGTTTTATTCTGATTCTTTTGTAAAGGAGTAGACTTACCATGATAGTAATTGTAAATTGTAATGCTGTTTGAATCAGTCTGTGAATTTATTCGATTAATTTCGAAGACAAAATTATTTTTTAACAAAAGCTTTCCATTGAATTCGAATCGCTCAATTAAAGGCTTCTTATCGATTGTAATAGCAAATTGCGAGTGGATGTTATCAAATAAATCGTACGGAGAATCAGTCAATTTACATCCTTTGACAAATTCTCCAAAAGAAATCATGTTGTTCTCGGGTTCTCCTCCTTCTGTTAGTTTAAATAAATCAGCATTAATTGCTGCTAATACTATCAGGCTATCGCTGTCATATCTGTTAACAATCGAACTTGTTGTTTCTCGAGCATTTAAAGAAACTCCGGCTTTTGCGGCAGCTATATTAAGTTCAGTATTATTTAAATCCAACTTAATGATATGAAATATTAGAGTATCGGAAGTATTGTTGATTTGTTTGTAATAAAGTCCGTCTTCAATTTTTTTAAATCCAGATTTTTGCTGTGGAAAGGATTCTGCATAAATAAATGAAAAGAAAACAACTATACAAAACTTAATGATGGGTTTCATTTTTTCATATTTAGTGATAGAAGATTAAAAAGAGACACTTCAATATTATTTATTTTCCAATAAATAGTGAACTTTTAACATGATCTAGTAACATAAAATTACTAATTCTCATCACGCCAATTTATTATACCTGCCTGCTTTGCATGCATGAGAACACTTTCATATTCATCACTGCTTATTCTTCTATTTATTAGTGGATACTTATTCGCTCTGAAAGAAGGATGGTACTGATCCATAATATTTAAATAAGTACTTGGCGAAATTTCTGAAGATACAAAATCAATAGCCTTGCGTGAACCGGTAATGTTATTTGGTAATACTAAATGTCTTATAATTAATCCTCGCTGCGCTATTCCTCGTCTGGATATTTTAAGATCCCCAACTTGCCTGTGCATCTCTTTAACAGCGCTGGTTACTGCCTCCCAATAACCAATTGCAGCAGAATATTTTTTAGCTGTTTCATTATCGGAATATTTTATATCGGGCATATAAATATCGATGATGCCATCTAACAATTTAATCGTATCTTCCGACTCATAACCCCCACAGTTATAAACTATAGGAATTTCTAATCCTTTATCTATTGCTATAATTAAAGCTTCGACAATTTGCGCGATAAAATGTGTCGGTGTAACTAAGTTGATATTATGACATCCCTTTGCTTGCAGCTTTAACATTATTTCAGCCAATTCTTCAATGGAACATTTAGCGCCGTGTCTCAATTGGCTTATATCATAATTTTGACAATATACACAATGAAGATTGCAGCCTGTAAAAAAAATCGTTCCCGATCCGTAAACACCTACTAAAGGTGGTTCTTCACCGTAGTGCGGTCCATAGCTGGAAATATACACTTCATCGGTTGAACGACAGACTCCAATTTTTCCTTTTACTCTTTCGGCGAGGCAGGCATGAGGACAAATTGTGCATTTGCTCATCTTTTCTTTCAACCGTGCACTTCTTTCATGCAGTTCAGCAGTGGATAATCTTTCAAGATATAATGGAAGCATTTTAAATTATGTTTAATTTATGCTTAAAATTTATACTGCAAAATGCTGGATAGCAATGCTGTCAGGTATGCTGCAACCGCAAGGATCATGACCATAAAAAAACCATATTCAATTGCAATTACAACAGCTAAAACTGCACTTAAAACTGAGAGAGAAGCGTTTATCCCCCAAGCCCACGGAATTAATTCAGCATTGTGTTCTTTTAACAATGATATTCCGTGAGGAAATGGAAATCCCATCACAAATGCCGGAACAGCAATAATTATAACTGCCAAAGTAATTTTCAACAAAGCTGGTTTACTGATTGTTATTAATAAAAATTCGTTTAATGCAATTGAATAACCGGTAATTAATATTACAATTAAAATCATAATCCAAAACCATAACCCGCGATGTCCCTTTAATCTATTTGATAAATAACTGCCTAAACCTGAACTGATTAACATAACACATATAACCGCCGCTGCTGCAAAGTTTATATTCCCAAAGTAAAGAGTAAATTTTTGGATGAGATTAATTTCAAGGAACATATAACCGATACCCAAACCGCTAAAATATAACAGAGTCCAGCTTCTTTTTCTCTTTGAAAATTTTACTCGTAAAAGCGGAAGAATGATAAATAAAATAACCGCCGCAAAAACTTGAGCTAACGTTACATATAAAATAAAATAACCCACTTCAAAAAAAGGCAAAGCATAAAGTCCGTAAGAATTTTTTAAATAAGGAAAACTTTTCCATAGCATGAATTGTGAAAAGTAAGGTCTATCGTCCGCTGCAGGCTGTATGTTAAATAGATACTTTGTAAAAAAATCTTCCCTTATTTCTTTCGAATTTAAAATCTCACCTAAATAATCATAAAATTTTTCATCTTGAAGAACATTATATCTATCCCTCTCAGAATTATTTATTCCATCGTAAACTACTAAATCGAAAGACATATCGTTTGCAAATATTTTAGCTTTAGAAATTTCATCAACATTGAAAGGATACTTTTTTATAAGAATTGATAAAGCATTCCAATTTTTTATAGCTAACAGATTTTCATCAGGTTTCAATCCTTTTTTTTCTAATACTTCAGCAATTGTGGCAAAAAGTTTTAATGGAGTTCGATATGGATAATCCAACCAGCAATTAATTAAAATATATCCATCGTTGTTTAGTAAATCTATAAGCCTGTAGAACGATTCCTTTGTAAATAAGTATTGTTCTCTTAAAGCAAACATACCGATCGAGCCGCCAAAAACATCTAACATGGGCAGAATTATAAGATCATACTTTTCGTTCGATTGCTGTATATACGTCCTCGAAGTAAGTTG
>CAZTDB010000121.1:0-6913 GCA_964612385.1 uncultured Ignavibacteriaceae bacterium | reverse complement strand
ACTCCTGAGCCAATGCTGATATGCGCCCAGGGATTCACAAGAACCCGCAGGGTGGTTTGTTCTCTTCTTTCAAAGCAGAGATCATAGTATGCCATGCAAGGCTGGCACATTTTACCCTTGCCGGAAATTCTTTTACACCGGCAAAAACAATTAACTTACCAAGCTCTTCATTCAGATTAGCGGCTTCTAATTTACCGGTTACCAGCTCATGAAATTTTTCAAATAATGATTGCGCTTCTTCCACAGTTTTTCCTTTAAGAATTGTGGTCATTAAAGAAGCCGATGCTTTTGAAATAGCGCAGCCCGAACCTTGAAAGGAAACATCGCTGATAATTCCATCCTGAATATTTAAATAAATATCTATCCTATCACCGCATAACGGATTATAACCTTCAGCAGAATGATTTGCAGTCTCGAGCTTTTTAAAATTTTTTGGACTTTTATTATGGTCTAAAATTATCTGCTGATATAATTCCCTAAGTTCATTATCCATTACTTAAAAACCTCAATTACTTTCTGAAGAGAATTTACAAGAACGTCGATTTCTTCTCTAGTATTATACAGTGCAAATGATGCCCTGCAAGTTGCGGGGATATTAAACCTATCCATAACAGGTTGTGTGCAGTGATGTCCGGTTCGTATTGCTACGCCTTCAAAATCCAGAAAAGTTCCAACGTCATGAGGGTGAATATTTTCTAAAACGAAAGAGACAACGCCGGTTTTTTTCGCTGCCTCACCGATAATTCTAAGACTACTTACTTGCTTTAACTTTTGCGTTGCATAATTGAGCAAATTAGTTTCGTGCGAAATAATATTATCAAAACCAATTGAAGAGATGTAATCTAAGGCAGTGCCAAGTCCTATAGCTCCGCAGATGTTCGGTGTTCCGGCTTCAAATTTATATGGCAGCGAATTATAAGTTGTCTTCTCAAAAGTTACTCTTGAGATCATATCGCCGCCGCCCATAAAGGGGGGCATTTCTTCAAGCAATTTTTCTTTTCCGTAAAGAACTCCTATGCCTGTTGGTCCGTAAGTTTTATGTCCTGAAAATGCAAGAAAATCGCAATCTAATTTTTGAACATCGATCGGTAAATGATACGCAGCCTGTGCCGAATCTAATAGAACCGGAATTCCGTGAGCATGAGCTTTCGATATAATTTCTTCAACCGGATTAATTGTGCCTAAAGAATTAGAAACGTGAACTATTGAAATTAATTTTGTTCGTTCGTTAATTAACTTTTCGAACTCTTCAAAAATCAATTCGCCCTTATCGTTGATGGGGATGATTTTTAATAGAGCCTTTTTTTCCGCAGCAATTAGCTGCCAAGGAACAATGTTGGAATGATGTTCCATTGTGGAAATGATAATTTCATCTCCTTCGTTCAAATTATTTCTTCCGAAAGAATATGCGACAAGATTAATCGATTCTGTTGTACCTCGAGTGAAAATAATTTCATTTATGCTTTTAGCATTAACAAAATTTTTCACTTTTTCTCTGGCAGCTTCAAAGCTTGCTGTTGCGGCTTCACTCAAATAGTGAACGCCGCGGTGAATATTTGAATTTGTGGTTTTATAATATTCATCAATAGCTTTAAGCACCGCTAAAGGTTTTTGGGTAGTTGCGGCATTATCTAAATAGCAAAGTGATTTTCCCCGCACCGATTGCTTTAAGATGTGAAAATCTTCCCGAATTTGTTGAATATCAAAACCTGTAATTTTTTCAGCTATATTTAAGTTATGGTTCACTTTAAATGCTAATCCAAATTTTTATCAAACTTTTTAATCAGGATGTTTTCTATATAATCTTTAACATTTTCAATCGAAACAGTTCTTACCACATCGCTGGCAAAAGCATGAATTAGAATTGCCCTTGCTTTTTCTTGACTAATGCCCCTTGTTTTCAAATAGAATAACGCATCATTATCAAGCTGACCGATTGTAGCACCATGTGAACATTTCACATCATCGGCAAAAATTTCGAGCTGCGGTTTAGTATTAACGAGTGCCCTGTTCGATAGAATAATATTGTTATTCTCCTGAAACGCATTAGTCTTCTGTGCATCTTTACGTACTAAAACCTTGCCGTTAAAAACGCCACGCGATTCATCGTCTAAAATTCCTTTAAAGTGTTCATGGCTGCTGCAGTGAGGCATTGCATGATCGATAGTTGAATGAACATCGCACAGCCGGCTGCCATCGATAAGATATAATCCGTTTAAGGTGCAGTCACCGCCTTCATCATTGAACCTGGTTATAAAATCATTTCGCGATAATTCTGCACCGAATAAAAATGTATGCGAAATAAAATTACTCGATCGTTCCTGGTCTACTCCAATATGTGCAACATGAAAAGCTTTCTTGCTCTCTTCCTGGATTTTTACATGATTTAATACCGCATTACGGTCTAAAAATATTTCTGTTACTGTATTAGTCAAATAGGTGCTCTCTTCAGTGGAAACAAAATGTTCAATAATTGATGCCTGAGAATTTTCACCCAACACGTACAAATTTCGTGGAAGATTAAGAATCTTTGCCTCTTTTGTGTCGCTTATATGAAGAATGTGAATCGGCGTTTCAACAATTTTACCTGCAGGTATGTGAATAAATGCTCCATCCCTCAAATAGGCAGAATTTAGTGCTGTAAAAACGCGGTCTTTAAAATCAACATATTTGCCGAGATGTTTTAAGATAAGAGGCGAATTTCTTTTTACTGCATCGGCTACACTTCCAACTTCAACTCCGGCTGGTATTCCGTTCAGACGGGATAAATCTTGAGCATAACAACCATTTAAAAATACGAGAACGCTGTTTTCTCCGGCATAAAAAATAAATTTTTCGATCTCAGAATTGGATAATTGTGATTTGCCCTTTGGAGGCTTAAAAGTTTCCTTCAATATCGGAGTTATGTTAGTATACTTCCATTCTTCATCTTTTATTGTTGGCAGTTTGGAGTTAGAAAAATTTATAATTGCTTCCCGTCTCAAAGAATCGATCGGTTCCCAACTCTCGCCATTCAAGCTGCCGATGAATTTTTCAAAATTTTCTATATACCACTTCTTAAATTCAAATGTATTTTCGATCATCAATTAAACCTCATATTCCAACTTATGAATTAACCTGCTGCCAATTCGGCTGCATGTTCTTTTACCCAATCATAACCCTTCTCTTCAAGCTCGAGTGCAAGCTCTTTGCCGCCGGAAGTTACAATCTTTCCGTTGTACAAAACATGAACGAGATCCGGTATAATGTAATTAAGTAATCTTTGATAGTGAGTAACTACGATTGTTGCATTATCTTTTCTTCGAAGCTTATTTACACCGTTTGCAACAATGCGCAGCGCATCTATATCCAAACCAGAATCAGTTTCATCAAGAACAGCTAACTTAGGTTCGAGCACCGCCATCTGGAAGATTTCATTTCGTTTTTTTTCACCGCCCGAAAATCCTTCGTTCACTGCACGGCTGAGCAATGATTGATCGAGCTCTACCAATTTCATCCGCTCTTTTAAAAAAGAAAGAAATTCTAATGCATCCATCGGTTCCAAGCCGTTGTACTTTCTAATTTCATTCACGGCGGTTTTCAGCAAGTTGGTGTTAGTAACACCTGGAATTTCCACAGGATATTGGAATGCTAAAAAGACTCCCTCTCTCGCTCTATCTTCAGGCGCCATTTCTAATAAATTTTTCCCTTTATAAATTATTTCTCCTGCTGTTACCTCATAATCCTCTCTTCCGGCAAGCACCTGTGCAAGTGTGCTTTTACCGGATCCATTAGGTCCCATTATTGCATGAACTTCACCTGCATTAACGCTTAAATTAATTCCTTTAAGAATTTCATTTCCTTCAACACTTACGTAAAGATTTTTTATTTCTAACATTTTCTCCATTCTATTTCCTTATTTGTGTGATTCTATAAAAAGTTTTGACTTGCCCACATGCCCCCGAATGCCGCAGGCAATGTCGCTGTAAAAATCAACCGACGCTTCCTTCAAGACTGATGCTTAATAATTTTTGTGCTTCAACTGCAAACTCCATCGGAAGCTCTTTAAATACTTCTTTGCAGTATCCGTTAACGATTAATCCGATTGCATCTTCAGTCGAAATGCCTCTTTGATTTAAGTAGAATATTTGATCTTCTCCTATCTTTGAAGTTGTTGCCTCATGTTCAACCTGAGCAGTAGGATTATTAATTTCAAGATAGGGAAATGTGTGGGCACCGCATTTATCTCCTAAAAGAAGCGAATCGCACTGCGAAAAATTTCTTGCACCCTCCGCTTTTCGCGAAATTTTAACTAAACCTCTGTAACTATTATTGCTTCTTCCGGCAGAAATTCCTTTAGAGATTATTGTGCTTCGTGTGTTTTTCCCCAGATGAATCATTTTTGTACCTGTATCCGCCTGCTGATAATTGTTTGTAACAGCAACGGAATAAAATTCACCGATTGAATTATCGCCTTGCAGAATACAACTCGGGTATTTCCAGGTTATAGCCGAGCCGGTTTCTACCTGCGTCCAGGAAATTTTAGAATTTACTCCCCGGCATGCACCTCGCTTCGTAACAAAATTATAGATGCCGCCTTTTCCGTTTTCATCACCCGGATACCAATTTTGAACTGTTGAGTATTTTATCTGTGCATTATCTAAAGCTATTAATTCAACAACTGCTGCATGAAGCTGGTTTTCATCTCTCATTGGCGCCGTGCATCCTTCAAGATAGCTGACATAAGCACCTTCCTCGGCAATAATTAAAGTTCTTTCAAACTGTCCTGTATTGGCTGCGTTAATGCGGAAGTAAGTAGATAATTCCATCGGGCAGCGAACACCTTTTGGCACATAAACAAATGAACCGTCGCTAAATACCGCAGAATTTAAAGTTGCGAAAAAATTATCGGTATAAGGAACAACGCTTCCAAGATATTTTTTAACAAGCTCCGGATGATTTTGAATTGCTTCCGACATTGAACAAAATATAATTCCAAGTTCAGCTAAATTTTCTTTAAAAGTTGTAGCAACCGATACACTATCGAAAACTGCATCAACCGCAACACCGGCTAACAGCTTTTGTTCCTCAAGTGATATTCCTAATTTTTCATAAGTCGCAATAAGCTCGGGATCGACTTCTTCGAGACTATTATACTTAGGTTTTTTCTTTGGTGCCGAGTAGTAAGATATTGCCTGATAATCAATCGGGGCATAATGAACATTAGCCCAGTGAGGTTCTTTCATAGTGAGCCAATGTCTATAAGCTTTAAGCCGCCATTCAAGCATGAACTCAGGTTCTTTTTTGATCTCAGAAAGTTTTCTGATAATATCTTCATTCAGTCCATTCGGCAGGCTTTCGGATTCGATATCGGTAACAAAACCGTACTTATATTCACTCTTTGCCAATTGTTCAATCGTAGTTACTTCTGTCGAGCTCATCTTACTCCTGAATTATTCTAATTCATTAAAAGAAAGTTGTTTATAAACGCGTTTCAAACCTATGGAATCTATACAAAAATGTCAAGATTAAGAACAATTAAGTTGGATTCCTCACAAATTAGTAATTACATCTTAGTGATCGAGTAAAGCATAAAGATGAGTGACTTATCCAAGAATAACCCACATTATAAAACAAACGAGTAATTAATTAACTTCTTCGTTGCCGAATCACTAGGTAGTTTAATTGTTTTTAAGTTAATATTCCGTTAATTTTCAAATCATTTTAATAAGCGAAAGTATTTTCTTGGAAGAAAATAAACAAGCAGAAAACCAGACTAAACAAGGCTCTGGTAACAGAGAGAGTGGAGAAAAAGGGCTTCCAAGCGCTCCGGGGAAGATAAAGCCGAGAAGACCGTGGTTCTACAACCGGCGAAGAAAGCAAAAGAGTAAATATCAAATGCCCCAAGAGCAAATAGCATTCAATAAAGTGTCTATTTTAGTGCCGCTGCTAAATGAGGAGGAATCACTCAATCCACTAATAAATGAAATCAAAAAAGCTCTAAAGCCAATCAATATTGCTTTTGAGGTGCTGTTTGTTGACGATGGAAGCACCGACAAATCGCACCAAATTTTAAAAGAAGTCTGCAGGCAAGACAAAAGATTCAAGTACATTAGCTTCAGGAAGAATTACGGAAAATCTGCCGCTCTTCATGTTGGGTTCAAAAATGTTACAGGCGATGTAGTTGTAACTATGGATGCAGATTTACAGGACGACCCTCATGAAATAATTAATTTACTTAAAAAGCTTGAAGAGGGGTACGATCTTGTATCCGGCTGGAAGAAGAAGAGATTTGATCCTTTCATAAAAAAGCATTCTTCTAAGTTTTTTAATTTGGTAACAAGAATTCTGACAAGTATAAAAATTCATGATTTCAACTGCGGGTTAAAAGCATACCGCAAAGAGGTAGTTGAAAATCTTAAAGTTTACGGTGAACTGCACCGTTATCTGCCGGTACTGGCGGCATGGCAGGGTTACCGTGTGTCGGAAGTGATAGTAAAGCATCATCCCCGGCGATACGGCAAAACCAAATTTGGCATGTCTCGATTTTTTAAAGGCTTCATTGATCTGATCACAGTGATTTTTGCTACAAGGTATATCAAACGCCCTATGCACTTTTTCGGCTTCTTCGGAGCGATGGCTTTTTTAGTGGGATTAGTTGTGAACGGTTATTTAACTTATCTATGGTTAAGCGGTCAGCCTTTAAGCAACAGACCTATGTTATTTCTAGGTATGCTGCTGATCATCGTCGGCGTTCAATTTTTTTCGATGGGGTTATTGGGCGAAATGATTGTCCATAATTTAATGGATGAAAAGGAATACATAATTAAGGACAGGGGATAAAAACAAATATCAGAATGAGTTTCACTCTATTAAATTCTTCATTTAATTTTCTTACCTGAATATTGAACTATATGCATTACGATCCGATAAA
>CAZTDB010000120.1:0-6936 GCA_964612385.1 uncultured Ignavibacteriaceae bacterium | reverse complement strand
TGAGCACACTTGAAAATTAATTAATCCTTCGAGGTTGAAATAAATGAGCATTCAAACAAAAAGAACCGGTGATGAAGGGGAGGAAATCGCAGCAAAACTCTTAACTGAAAAAGGTTTCGAAATTTTAGAAAGAAATTATCGATTTGGAAAGGGCGAGATCGACATAGTAGCAAGGGATCCCGAAACAAGTTCCGTTGTATTTGTTGAAGTTAAATCAAGAAAAAATCTTGAATACGGAGAACCGGAATACGGAATATCTAAAAACAAAATGAGTCAAATCAGAAGGATGGCGTCGGCATACTTATTCGATAAAGATTTAAGTGAGTTAGATTGCCGCTTCGATGTGGTAACGGTTCTTTTCAGGGGTAAAGAAAAACCGATTGTTAATCATTACGTAAATGCATTTATGTAAAATGAAATTCATCACAGCGTATATAAAAATCATTACTTCAATTAATAAAAAAATCGGAAGCGTTGTTTCCTGGCTTTCATTGATTCTTGTGTTAGTTGTTTGTTACGATGTAATTGTACGTTATGTTTTTAAGGAAAGCAGCGTAGCATTGCAGGAATTAGAGTGGCATTTATTTGCACTGCTGTTCTTGGTTGGTGCTGCATACACACTTCAGCTTGATGCACATGTAAGAGTTGATCTCTTTTACACAAGATTAACCGAAAGCAAAAAAGCATTCATAGATTTTATCGGAAGTCTTTTATTTCTAATTCCTTTCTGTTTGCTGGCAATTTATTCTTCATTCGATTTCGTTAAGTTTTCATTTATTGTAAAAGAAACCTCGCCCGATGCAGGCGGCTTGCCTGCACGTTACATACTTAAAGCAATCATACCGATTTCTTTCTTTTTCTTGTTGTTAGAAGGAATTGCTTTAACGTTTAAATCTTATTTAATCATAAAAAACCAAAAACCATCAATTAAAACTGAAAGCAATTAATGGAAGCACTCCCCATCCTGTTTTTTATTTGCGTACTGCTTCTTTTACTGCTCGGTTTTCCGGTTGCTTTTACACTTGGCGGAGTATCGGTGATCTTCGGATTTTTTGTTTTCGGTCTGGATTTCTTCAATCTTTTGCCGCTTCGTATTT
The DNA here is from genome assembly GCA_964612385.1 of uncultured Ignavibacteriaceae bacterium. GTDB lineage: Bacteria > Bacteroidota > Ignavibacteria > Ignavibacteriales > Ignavibacteriaceae > JAGUYG01. The sequence continues at coordinate 5,839 of CAZTDB010000120.1, read as the reverse complement.
GGGGAGTAATGTCCAACTACGTACTCATCGCCGTACCACTTTTTATTTTCATGGGTGTTATGCTTGAAAAATCCGGGCTTGCCGAAGAGTTGTTAGAAACAATGGCGCTATTATTCGGAAAGCTGCGGGGAGGATTAGCAATTTCAGTGCTGGCTGTAGGTGCTATGCTTGGCGCATCTACCGGAATTGTTGGTGCAACTGTTGTGACGATGGGAGTTCTCAGCTTGCCTGTTATGCTTAAGAGAGGTTATAACCCAAAGACTGCTTCCGGGATTATAATGGCTTCCGGAACATTAGGGCAAATTATTCCGCCAAGCATAATATTAGTGCTCCTTGGGAGTGTATTAAATGTTCCTGTTGGTGACCTTTTCATTGCAGCGGTAATTCCCGGGTCCATTCTCGTCTTTCTATTTTTTATTTGGATTGTGCTGATTGCTGTTTTTAAACCTAACTCTATGCCCGCAATGCCTGCAGAAGAGCTGGATAAATTTAAAGGAATAGAAAAGATTAAAAAGATTATTAATGCTTTTCTATTACCATTTATTCTCGTGATGGCTGTGTTGGGTTCTATCTTTGCCGGAATTGCATCTCCAACTGAAGCCGCCGGTGTAGGAGCCTTGGGAGCAACTATATTAACAATAATAAGACGGCAATTCAACTTGGCGACATTAAAAGCTGTGATGATTAAAACTACTTCGCTTACAAGCATGGCTTTTTTGATTTTAGTTGGTGCTGCCGCATTCGGTTTGGTTTTCAGAGGGCTGCACGGAGACAGATATTTAGCCGATTTAATACTTAGCTCGGATTTACAGCCGAATCATTTTTTAATAATCGTGATGGTGATAATTTTTATCTGCGGATTCTTTATCGATTTCATTGAGATTACATTTATAATAGTACCGGTCGTTGCACCGATCTTTATCCATTTAAATATTGATTTGCTTTGGGTAGGAATATTAATTGCAATGAATCTTCAGACTTCATTTCTCACTCCACCGTTTGGTTTTTCGATTTTCTATTTAAAAGGAGTAGCGCCTCCAGGTCTAACCACCGGGCAGCTTTATAGGGGAATTGTTCCTTATGTTGCAATTCAATTGTTGGCATTATTACTCATCATTCTTTTCCCTAATTTAGTTTTGTGGCTGCCTAAATTATTGAGCAGTTAGCTCATCTTACGAAAGGTTAATGAGCTGCAACTCCTGGTTGTAATTTGTAATAAAATTAATAATATGGCACAGATTCCAAGATGCAAAACGATGAGTTTAATCTGAGCTGCGATTACATTCTTCGGCTGCGGCAATTATCATTCAAGAATTACATGTAATTACTTTCAATAATATTAGTCCAGGGTGCTATCCTCATTTTGAAATTCTTATACGATTCATAAACCAATTTGCTGGCAGCATCGGAAGCCGCAAGCTGATCTAATACTTCAGTGGTAGTCTTCATTAAGCGGTCAAAAACCTCATCAGGAAATTTTCTGAACTGCACTTTTTCTTCATCTTTCATTAAAGAATAATACTTACTGTTTTTGGCTTCAAATTCAGACAGCATCATAACGTTAACTGAATGAGAAGCAATTTTTATTATTTCCTGCAAGTCTTCCGGTAAATTGTTGAATGCACTTTTGTTTATGATTAATTCAAGCACGGCAGAAGGTTCCTGCCAGCCAGGATAGTAGTAATACTTAGCAATATTGTGAAAACCCATTAAGTGATCATGGTAAGGACCTACCCATTCGAGTGCATCGATAACGCCGCGTTCAAGGTTAGTGTATAACTCACCTCCCGGCGAAAGTATTGTGGAAGCACCTGCTGCGGAAATTACTTTACCACCCAAGCCCGGCATTCTTACTTTTAATCCTTTAAAATCGGAGAAGGAATTTATTTCTTTATTGTACCATCCGCCCATTTGTCCTCCTGTATTTCCACATGGGAAGGGGATAAGATTAAACCTTGAATAGAGGTCTTTCCAAAGATCAAGTCCGCCGCCGTCGTACAGCCATGCATTTGTTTGCTGGGCATTCATACCGAATGGAACGCTTGTGAAAATTTGAGCTGCCGGAATTTTACCTGCCCAATAGTAAGCAGCTCCATGCCCCATCTCGGCTACGCCTTGTGATACAGCATCAAATACTTCGAGTGAAGGAACTAACTCTCCTCCACCGTAAACTTGAATTTGCATTCTTCCCGAAGACATTTTTTTGATCCATTCAGCTAATTTATCAGCGTATTCTCCTAAAATCGGAAAATGCGGAGGCCACGTTGTAACCATTTTCCATTCATAAGATTTAGAACTAATCACTGAAGGCGATTCGTTTTTTGGATTGTTACATGAAGGAAAAACACCCGCGCTGGCTGCAGCGGTAGTTAAAGCGGCTGTTTTGATAAAATCCCGGCGAATAATTTTTTTCATTAATCTTCCTCACTTGAATAAAATATATTGAAGAACTTTTATCACAAATTATTAAATAAATTAAAAGATTGCATCATGTTTGAGAATATTTTAGAAATGAGTCACAGTTGTGCAAAATAATCTCAGATTTTAAAATATATTCCACAGATGCGTATAACCGCTACTATCAAAAACAGCAGAAAACAGTCGCTCTATGTCGTCCCTAACGGGACTTTGTCTTATTCCGGAAAATCCAATTCTATAAATATTGCGACCCTAAAGGAACTTTGTCTTATTCATGATAATTTTATTCTATGAATATGTCATCCCTAACGGGACTAATTCTTGTTCAGGGAAATCTAATTCTATAAAGATATCGTCGCTAACGATATTTAGATCATTTGTCTTTTTGTTTGTCCCGATAGAAAAAAGTATTTATAAAATACCAAACGAAAAATTAGCCTAAGCATCGTGCGAACAATTTAGATAGATTTTATTTTGGATAAATAAAGCATGATTTAACATAATCTATCCATTAGCTCGATTCTTAACATCTTATAACAAAGCTAATTCTTTCATAGCTCTGTTTTTTTTACTATTTTCACAAACAACGGAGTAGAATATTGTTGGAATTCATGTAGACAAATAAATCCTTATCATTAAACAAAAGAATTTATATTAAGGTGAAATTAATTACCCGCGAAGATTTTCTTCAAACGAATTTTGGCAGGAGTCTTATTAATTTTTTTGAGACTATTGCCGATCTCTCTGTATTTTCTATCCGATTTTTTAAGGAAGCCATTGTGCCGCCTTACGAATTAGCTGAAGTACGAAAACACATGGTTGAGCTTGGAGTAAAAACTTTTCCTATTGTGAGTGTTGCCGGTTTTATTATCGGACTTGTGCTTGCCATGCAGAGTCAGCCTGTTCTGCTTCGCTTTGGCGCCGAATCATTCCTGCCAAGTATGGTTGCATTATCTGTAGTGAGAGAATTGGGTCCTGTATTAACTGCATTATTATTTGCCGGACGTGTCAGCTCTGGGATTGGAGCTGAGTTAGGCTCGATGCGTGTTACAGAGCAAATCGATGCAATGGAAGTATCTGCTGTAAATCCTTATAAGTATCTTGTGGTCACCAGAATTATTGCATGTACTTTAATTATGCCGATTCTAACTATGTATGTAAACTTCCTTGCAATTATGGGAAGCTACTTAGCCGTAGTTTTATCAATGAATATGAATTTTGAACTCTACATTGATTCGGTCATAAAGTCGCTGCAATTTTCTGATTTAATTCCAGGAGTTGCAAAAACATTAATATTCGGTTTTATAGTAGGCTCAGTTGGATCGTTCAAAGGATTCAATGCAGCAAACGGTACAGTTGGCGTTGGCAGAGCCTCTACTAGTGCGGTTGTTCTTTCATCCTTATTAATTCTCATGGTCGATACCATTTTGGTTAAAGTAACGGTGCTATTGTGGAAATAATGGTAGAAATTGTAAACCTGAATAAGTCATTCGGGTCCCTCATTGTACTGAATGATGTTAGTCTTAAGGTTGAAGAAGGTGAAAATGTTGTAGTTTTTGGCAGAAGCGGAAGCGGGAAAAGCGTACTATTAAAATGTGTAGTTCGTTTGCTACAGCCTGATTCGGGGAATGTGATTATTGAAGGGATAGAAGTTACTTCCTTGAAGATAAAGGAGCTTAATGAATTGAGGAAACAGATCGGATTTTTATTTCAGGGTGCGGCTTTATATGATTCGATGACGGTACGTGAAAATCTTGAATTCCCTCTCATCCGGAATTTTAATTTTACCGAATCGGAGCGAGAGAAAAAAGTTAAAAGTGTATTAGAAAAAGTTTCGCTGGAAGAAGCAATAGATAAAATGCCTGCAGAGTTATCCGGTGGGATGAAGAAACGGATTGGGCTTGCCAGAACAATAATTACCGAACCAAAATTAATTCTTTACGATGAGCCTACAACCGGATTGGACCCCATCACTTCTAAAGAAATAAGTGAATTAATTATTGAACTGCAGAAGGATCTTAAAGTCACTTCAATTGTTGTTACACACGATCTTATTTGTGCTAAAATTATAGCTGATAGAGCTATCGTGCTAAAAGATGCAAAAGTAATGTATGAAGGCAAAATGCATGAAATAACAAAAATGGAAGATGAATTCCTCAAAGATTTTTTTACGGTATAAAAAAGTATTCAGATAATATCGAAGGTTAGTGCAAATAGAGTGAATGAATTGAAATCTTATTTCGTATTTTTTATATGATTTTTATTTGGAGTTTAGATGCAAAAGAGTCAATCTGCTTTTAAATTGGGATTGTTTATATTTTTAGGCATCGCACTGCTCGTCGTTGCAATCTTTTTAATTGGCGATAAAGATGCGTTATTCCGTTCAACATTTTCAGTGCGTGCATACTTTAACGATATACAGGGACTTCGGAGCGGAGCCACCGTAAGGTTAAGCGGAATAGATGTCGGCAGCGTAAATAAAGTTGAGATTACTTCGGATACTACAGGGCGGGTGGCAGTTTATATGAATCTGCGAACCGATATCAAACGTTTCATCAGAACTGATACCGAAGCGTCGATCGAGACAGAAGGCTTAGTGGGAAATAAAGTGGTGGTATTAAGGATAGGCAGCAGCTTAGCAGATCAAGTGGAAGACGGCGGAGTAATACAATCCAAAGAACCTCTTGGTTTTGCGGCAATAATTGAGGAAACTAAGGGTATTATGGAATACACGAAGGAGATGACAAAAGATCTTGCTGAAATAGTTGCACGGGTGAACAGAGGAGAGGGTTCTATTGGTAAGCTTTTGACAGATGAAGAATTATATGCTGACGCAACAAGTCTGACAAAAAGAGCAGATGAAAGCCTCGGTTCAATTACACTGGAGTTGAATAGAGTAACAGAACTGTTCAACAAACTTGGATTGGGTGTTGAGTCAGTAGTAAATAATATCAACAAAGTTGTAACAGATATAGATACAATATTTGCCGGCATTAAGGATGGCAAAGGCATTATTGGTTCGCTAATTGTTGAAGGAACGGTAATCGATACCACTATTACGTCAACTTTAAAACACATTCAGAAAACTGCAGAAGACAGCCGTCTTGCTGCATCCAAGCTTGCCGAAAATATGGAAGCTTTAAAACATAACTGGCTGTTCAAAAGCTATTTTGAAAACCGGGGTTACTGGGATAAAGCCGAATTTGAAGATTTTCTAGACGACAAAATCAAGGAGCTTGATGATAAAATTAAATTGTTAGATGATAGAATTACTACACTAAAGTCCCTGGAGAAATAAATCTTCTAATTTCCACACCCAGATTGAACCTTAATTAACATAATTCAAGAGGTAGTGTAATTTAAAATAAAAAAGCCCGAAGGCAGGGGTTGCCTAGGGCTTTAACTCTTTCCCATCAAAAGG
>CAZTDB010000119.1:0-6997 GCA_964612385.1 uncultured Ignavibacteriaceae bacterium | reverse complement strand
ATTTTGCTGCTCCTTTTTTGTTCTTTTCAGGGCAACCTATTTCAGGACAGGACAGTGCGGTGTATCTTCATTTTGCAAAAACAGGTAAAGCAATGAGGGCTGTGGCGAGCGACAGTGAACTTTCAAAGCTTTCGGGTATTAAAAGCGACAGGATAATTTTAATCTCATTTGCTATCGGATCGGCACTTGCGGGTATTGCAGGCATCCTCGTTGCATTAGACGTTGATATGACTCCCACTATGGGAATGAATATGCTTTTAATGGGAGTGGTTGCAATGATAATCGGAGGTGTCGGCAGTATATGGGGTATTGTTTTAGGTTCACTTTTACTAGCAGCGGCGCAAAATCTTGCGGTGTGGTACATAAGTTCTCAATGGATGGATGCGAGTGCGTTTCTTTTACTATTAATTTTTCTGTTATTTAAACCTGAAGGGTTTATGGGGAAGAAGGTTCTTAAATCAGAAGTTTGATTACAAAATTATGCCGCAAGCATTCTTTCGGGACAAGATTACAAAATTTCAACATTCGGGGTCATTGTTGGTGGAGAACGTCAATTGCCTGCCACGGCGCAGCGAAGCGAAGCCGGGGGTTATTAAGCAGTCATTCAACAGCTCCCCCTGTGAATTTGTGGGAATCCATTCCTTCTGAAAAAGCGAAGACAGGGTCATTAAATCGACCTCCATGGTTTGATAACTTAATAAAATCGCCGTTGTTTTAAGATACAATAATGACTAATTTTTGTTAAAAAATAGAAATTTAATTACGGCGGATAGGGAATATCATGAACTTAAATATCAACCAGGCAACTGCTGAGGTCTTTTATACAGCATTTAAAGCTTTACCGAAAGAAGCCAGGGAAGAGCTGCTGAATAAAATTTTGCAGGATAAAGATTATTACGAAGATCTTATAGATATTATTACTTTTAAACAAAGAGAATCCGAGTCTTCAAGACCATTTGAGGATTATCTAAAATCAAGAAAATAATTATTTTCGGTTGAGATGGATTATAAAATCCATATAAAAAAATCCTGTGAAAAAGACCTGGATAAATTGCCTCATTCGGTTTTTGAAAAGATAAAACAAAAAATCCTTTCACTGGCATCAAATCCATTACCTTATAATGTAAAAAAGTTAAAAGGTATTAAGAATTAAGATTTTTGCTTTTTAAATAAAAGTATATATTTATAACAGAAAAGAATTTGAAACCCACTGCTTGAAATAGTTTAGTTTATTTTAGCACACAAAAGTTAATTAGAACGTTATGCAAACTTTAAATTATACGGTTATCTTTGATCCATTGGAAGAGGGTGTTTATATGGTTGAGTTACCTGCACTACCCGGAGTTATAACTTATGGCGATAAAATTGATAATGCACGTGAAATGGCGGTGGATGCAATTAAATGTCATTTGGAAGGATTGTGTAAGGATGGTGCACCAATTCCCGATGATATAAATATTAAAACACAATTCTAAAACTCATTTGAAAGTAACAATTCCATATCATAATAAGGATCTTCCTAAGGCTGTTCTTTATAGTAAATTGAAACAGACAGAAATTTCACTTCAGGAGTTTAACAGGACGCGGTAAAATGGAATATTTACTCCACATACTAATTCTCATTTGTATTTATGTAATATTAGCCGTTTCGCTTAATCTGCTTGTAGGTTATACGGGAATTCTCTCAATTGCACATGCAGCGTTTTATGGAATTGGCGCTTATGTTACGGCTCTAATGGCACTCAGATTAGAAACCCCATTTTTACTAAATGTATTCTTAGCAATAACAGCAACAGGAGTATTTGGTGCATTGGTAGGAATACCTTCACTTCGTTTAAGAGATGATTACTTTATAATTGCTACCTTCGCTTTCCAGATAATCATTTTCAGCATATTAAATAACCTGGTAAACTTTACAGGAGGTCCTCTTGGATTACCCGGAATTCCCCAGCCGGAGATATTAGGTTTTCAAATATCAACTCACATTGAATTTCTTGTTCTCAGTTTAATATTTGCCGGTTTTGTTTATTGGGCTGCAAAGCGAATTGTAACTTCACCATTCGGGCGTTTGCTAAAATCCATAAGGGAGGACGAGGTGTTTGTTAAAGCAGCAGGAAGAGATGTATCAGCCACTAAAGTAAAAATATTTATTATAAGCGCTTCGCTTGCTTCGTTAGCTGGGGTTATTTACGCAACTTACATTACCTATATTGACGCAACCAGCTTTACGGTAATGGAATCTATTTTTATTATTTCAATTGTGATCATAGGAGGAGCGGCTAACTTAAAAGGGTCTATTGTTGGTGCAGCATTTCTTGTTGCTTTACCGGAATTGCTGCGGTTTATAGGGCTGCCAAGTTCGGTAGCTGCTAATGTAAGACAAATACTGTATGGCGCATTGCTTGTTATTATGGTTATGTGGAGACCACGGGGATTTTTAGGTGAGTATGCATTTGGGAAAGGTGAAATGTCAGAGGTGAATCGACGAAGGTCAAATTTATCCACCGAAACTTCGGCGCAGGTGGAAGTCAAAGAACGAAGGTTAAATGGTAGATGATGCTTAGTGTAAAAAATCTTAATAAGAATTTTGATGGTGTAATTGCCCTTAAAGAATTTTCTTTAGAGATGAAAGAGAGAGAAGTTCTTGGATTGATCGGTCCGAACGGTGCAGGTAAAACTACTTTCTTTAATGTTCTTTCGGGATTTATAGAGCCTGAAAATGGTAAGATCGCATTCGGTGGAAAAGTTATTTCTAATTTAAGTTCGCATAAAATTGTTTCAATGGGAATATCGAGAACGTTCCAGGATTTAAGATTAATAAGGCAAATACCGGTAATTGATAATATCCGCATATCTTTCAATCATAAAGAAGGAGAGAATATTTTTAATGTTTTCTTCAAACAAAACGAATGGCAGAAAATTGAAAAAACCGATACAGAGAGAGCCATTGAGCTGTTAGAATATGCAGGAATTAAAGATAAAGCTTTCGACCTTGCAAATTATCTTTCCTATGGACAGCAAAAGCTTTTAAGCATTATATGTTGCTTGGCTGCCGATGCAAAGCTCTTATTGCTTGATGAACCGATTGCAGGGATTAACCCGGAAATGCGCGAAGAGATTTTGAAAATTATTGCCGAGCTGCCGTCAAAAGGTAAATCAGCAATAATAATTGAGCATGATATGGATTTTATAGAACGCATTTGTGATAGAGTTATCTTTATGGACATGGGAGAAAAGATAAGTGAAGGAACCCCGGCTGAGGTTAGAAATGATCCTAAAGTTATTGAGGCGTATTTGGATTAGTTACTGGTCACCGGTTACTGGTAACTTGTTGCTGCATTCTGGATAAAAGATGCTTAAAGTAAAAAACTTAAATACAGGATATGATAAGAAACAGGTTTTGTTTGATGTTTCACTTGGTGTGAACCAGGGTGAGATTGTTTCTGTAATTGGTCCAAATGGCTCGGGGAAATCAACATTGCTTAAAGCAGTGTGTGGTTTAATTCCTGCCTGGTCGGGGGTGATTCAATTAAACGGCAAAATAATAAATGGAAATGAACCCCCGGATAATTTAAAATTGGGAATTAGCTTTTGTCCTCAAGGCAACAGAGTATTTGATGAGCTGTCAGTGATGGAAAACCTGGAAGTTGGTGCATACATTTTGAAAAAGGATAAATCGAAATCGAGAATAAATAAAGTGCTCGAAATATTTCCGGTGCTTAAAGAAAGATTAAAACAAGAAGCGGGTTCTTTAAGCGGCGGCGAGCAGCAAATGCTGGCGGTTGCACGGGCATTAATTCCTGAGCCGAATATATTGCTGCTTGATGAGCCATCGCTTGGATTGGCTCCTAATCTAGTAAAAGAGTTATTTGACAAATTTATTGAACTAAATGAAGCCTTTGGAATAACAATTCTTATAGTTGAGCAAAAAGTTAATGACGTGCTTAAAATATCGAACACGGTTTATTCTTTGAAGCTTGGTAAGATCTCATTCGAAGGTAAATCAGATGAACTGCTTGGAAATAAAGTTAAGCTGAAAGAATTGTTTCTATAATTTTTTATTGAAATCCACACCCTATTCAGCTAAATTTCAGCCGTGTATGAAAAATCTTTCTTTTACTAAAATGAGCGGCGCCGGGAATGACTTTATTGTTATCGATAAAAATAAGTTTCCCGGATTTACTGTGAATCCTTCTCTCATTAATAAATTATGCGACAGACGTAACGGCATCGGTGCAGACGGCTTGATAACTATCGAAAAAAAACCTGAATTCGATTTCGCAATGGATTATTACAATGCCGATGGATCGACAGGCAGCCTTTGCGGCAACGGCGCAAGATGTGCTATTAGGTTTGCATCAATAAATGGATTTGTGAACAATTCAGTTACTAATTTTATTTGCGACGGCGTTAATTATTCGGGTGAGATTATAAATGACGATTCAATTCGTTTCTATCTGAATAAACCGTCTCAATTAGATTTAAATGTTTCTATAAATGTTGATAACAAAGAAATAGGATTAAGCAGTATAAATACCGGCTCGCCTCATGCAGTTATTTTCTTAAACGACATAAATGAAAAATTAGAAGAGCCTGCAGAATTGGCGAACAAACTGAATTCTTTTCCCGTTATCGAGCTCGGAAGAAAAATAAGACTTCACGAACATTTCTCTCCTTCGGGGACAAATGTTAATTTTTTAGCGTTAGATAAAAACGAAATATTTATTAGGACATACGAACGCGGAGTCGAAGATGAAACCCTTGCATGCGGAACCGGTTCGGTTGCCGCGGCAGTTATAAGTTATTTGAAGTACGGTTTGCAGCCGCCGATAAAATTAATCACTAAAAGCGGCGAATTATTATTTGTTAATTTTGAATACAATAACGAAGAATTCACCGATATTTCACTGACCGGACCGGCTGAAATTATTTTTACCGGCGAAATAAATCTGAAAAAGTTTTTTTAATTATTTGGAGAAAAAATGTCAAGGATTATCTTCTCAATACAGTACGAAATTAACCCGCAAAGAAGAGATGAATATTTTAAAATCATTAAAGAACTAAAAAATTTAATCACTACCGAAGGACTCGAAAGTTATTCAGTATACGAAGTGAAAGGGAAACCGAATCATTTTGAAGAGATGTATACATTTAACTCAATGGAAGCATACGAAGCTTTCGATGATGACCAAGATGAGAGGATAAACATTTTGGTAAATAAGCTGAATGATCTTACTATTAAAGAGTCGACAAAGTATACTACCTTAATTGAAGTTAATTCTTCTAATTGAAATAAACTCTTTAAGCGATATATCATTCCGGATTTCAAGAGAAATCTTTCTGCAGTTAAATTATGAAGGAACGTTCGAGAGGAACATCACACACTCCAGAATCATCTTAGGCATTACAACCCGGTTCTAAGCAATTTTATTATATTTTCTTAGAAGATATTTATCTATATCTTTCGCCTCAAAAACAATATAAAACTATGTTTGAGTATGTCGGTGCAATTCACATGCATTCAATCTATTCGGATGGATCCGGAACGGTTGAAGAGATCGTTAAGTTTGCACAGGAAATCGGATTGGATTATATAATTCTTACTGATCATAACACACTCAGAGCTTTAACTGAAGGTTACGAAGGCTGGCACGACGATACAATGCTTTTAGTAGGATGCGAAATTAACGACAGAAAAAATAAGAACCATTACCTGGCTTTTAATATCGATAAAACATACTCGACGCGTTTATCTGCAAAAGAATATGTAAGAAGAATTAAGGAAGACGGCGGGATTGGCTTTCTTGCGCATCCGCACGAAAAGCGAACCCACATGAAGGAACATCCCCCTTATCCATGGACTGAATGGGATACGAATGATTTTACCGGAATAGAAATATGGAATCACATGTCGGAGTGGATGGAAAATTTAACCGAGCAGAATAAGTATCAAGCGTTTCTTCATCCATTGCGCACGATTGTCGCACCTTTGCCCGAGACCTTAAAAATTTGGGATGAACTCAATCTTAAAAGACGTGTTACAGGTATCGGTGGAGTTGATGCGCATGCGCATAAACATAATCTATTAGGCTTTTTCGAAGTAGAAGTTTTTCCGTATAAAGTTCTTTTCAAATCAATCAGGACTCACATCTTATCCGAACAGGAAATTAAGAAAAGAAAAACTTCATTATCTGCCGCAAAAGAAATTATATACGGTTGCTTAGAGAAAGGTTCATGCTTTATCGCTAATGACTATCACGGAGATTCGAGAGGGTTCAGATTTTTCGCCAAACAAAGAAATAAAATCTATCAGATGGGAGAGACGATAAAAATTCCCGGCAAAGTAAATCTTAAAGTAATGCTGCCTTCGGTTAAAGGGGAAATACGATTGATTTACAACGGAAAGCAGATAGACTCTGTTGAAGCAAATTCAAGTGAATTTATCGTTACGCAAAAAGGAGTTTACCGGGTTGAAGTTTATTTAAATAAAAAAGCATGGATTTTTTCGAATCATATTAGGATTGGAGTGTAGCTTTAGGAATTCTTTGATAAATTTGTATGGGATATTTGCTAACATTAATGAATATCGATTTAATCCCAATTTCCGAAATTATTATTCAATTAGTCATGCAGCCGGAGTTCAATTTATCTGCCGCAGGCAGGCGGTTAGAACGTTGGATGCCGGTTCCAAAGGCTGAGGGTTCTGCTAAAAGCATCCTTTGGAAAGTCCTTCCGGGCGCACTTATTTTTATTTAGCTGCTAAGGAACTACACCACTAATTACAAGATTATGCCAAAGGCATCCCTTCGGGATAAGATTCCAAGATTGTGCTTAAGGCGTACCTCTGTGGCAAGATTATTCATAGAATCAAATTCGCCTTTGAACTATCTTTATCTAAAATGGATTCCATTTATGAGGCGTATCTAAAAGGTGTTATTCGGAAATTTTGTATTGAAATATTTCTAAAAATCAAAACATTTCCTTAGTAAAAATACCT
>CAZTDB010000118.1:0-7001 GCA_964612385.1 uncultured Ignavibacteriaceae bacterium | reverse complement strand
AGTTCTATTTTGTAAGCATCACTAATATTTACATTTTCAATTCCGGTTAAATCTAATTTTACACCATATTCATTCAGATTTAATAACAGCTTAAATATAGATTCATATTTTAGTTTTTCAAGTTCCGCTTCTGAAATTTCCATTTCATTGCCGTTTACTATCGAGTAACCATTAATTCCGTCATAAACTATTTTTTGCTGAACATCGCCAGCTTTAGTTATTTGTTTAAACTTATTCGGATCTTTTTGATAAATAGTCATTTCAAAATTTATTCCCGACAGTGTACCGGTCATTTTTGTTACGCGGTCATTAATTTTTTCTAAATTTTCTCTTCCGCCCAGTGCCGATAAATAATTTTCGATTACCATTTCGGCAGTTAATCCGGATGGTAATGGTTTGGTTGAAGATTCGATTACACCGGTGTCAGCTATACTTTCTATTGCTTCAAATAACGGTTCTACACTTTCATTTACAGCTTTCACACTGTCGGTTTTTTCTTGATTTAGATGAACAGCCTTTAACCGCAGAAAATTAGAAGATTGCAATGTTGCTCGAATTACGCTTAACTGATCTGCTTTGGCAGCATTGTAAATAAAAAGAGTTATCGGTAGTATTAAGATTAGAAAAATTTTATCCATAAATATTACCTTCTATTAGGTGTAATTTAAGAGAAAGTATCAGACAAATATTTATTAAAGCGAACCCGATAAAATTAGTCATTATTATTTAAAGAGTTTTATGTAGTCAGAGAATTCAAATTCACGATTCCTCTTCCAGCCGGTTTTCTCAATTAGAATTCCCAATCTTTCAAAATCTGAAAGTATGGAGTTGGCTGTCGGCAGAGAAACTTGTAATTCATCCTGAACATCGTATGCATTTACTATCGGCTTTTTGAAAAGAAATGTCATCAACAATTTTGCCGTCGATAGTTTCTTTCCAAGCGTAATTATTTTTTCATCCTCAATTTCTTCCTTAAGCCTTAAAATAGCTTTGAAAGTATCAATTCCATTTTGGCTCGTTTCAATTATTCCAACAAGAAAAAATTTTATCCATTGAGCAAGATCATTTTTAACGCGCACATTGTTCAGATTATCATAATAAAGCTGGCGATGCTTCTCAAAGTAATCTGATAAATATAGTGCAGGCTTTGTAAGCAAACCGGAGCTAACTAAATAAAGTGTAATTAACAGCCTGCCAATTCTTCCATTGCCATCAAGAAAGGGGTGTATAGTTTGAAACTGGTAATGAGCTATAGCGATTTTGATCAAAGCAGGTACATCTATTTGATCGTTATGCAGAAAGTTCTCAAGGTCGCTCATCAATTCATTCACCTCGGTATGTACAGGCGGAATATATACTGCATCTTTTAGCGAAGCACCGCCAACCCAGTTTTGGCTTTTTCTGAATTCACCGGGATTTCGATGTTCTCCTCTTACACCGCTCGTTAAAATCTTGTGTGCTTCTCTTAATAATCTCGATGATAGTTGCAGAGTTTTCAGTTTATTTATTGATATGTTCAACGCTTCAATATAATTATGAACTTCCTGCCAGTCATCTTTTCGTTCAGGGGCAATTTCGGAATCCCTTTTTAGTGATTCTTCCAGTTCAGTTTGTGTTCCTTCTATTTTACTTGATTTAGTTGCTTCTCTAACTATGTGCATTTTAATATAAATATCAATATCAGGAATGTATAACGAGAACGCATCTAAAGCACCGAGTTTCCTGTTAGCCTTTGCCAGCAGAGAGTTTATTTTTCCATCCTCCCATGTCCATGTATTGTTTATTTTAGCAGGAGAAAAGCTCTTATATTCGAATTGCTGCAAATATTTGCCGCTTAAAAAGTTTTCAATTTTCATTGATTTTCACATTTTTACTTTAATTACAAATTATTATAATTAAATATAACGCTTTCCTTTTAATTATGAAAAATCTTAATTAAACTTTGGGAGATTGTTTTAATTATAACAAATCATACTTAAACCACCTTAATTTATGGTGAGAGGTGATATTCTTATTAATTATTCGGCTTTATTTAGATGATCCCCCTTTTTACCTCACACCTTTCCCCTTAAATCCAATAGGTAAATTGCTTAAATTTGTTCGACTTTTTTCAAGAATAAATAAGGAATTATTGGTGCAGAAAATCGCTGTTGTGCTGCTTAATCTTGGAGGACCGGATTCTCTGGATGCTGTTCAGCCCTTCCTGGAAAATTTATTTAACGATCCTGATATTTTTAAGCTGCCTTTCCAAAAAACTCTTGCCCGTTTCATATCAAAAAAACGAGCACCAAAAGTTCAAGATGAGTATAAGTTAATCGGCGGTAAATCTCCAATAGGATATTGGACAGAATTACAGCGAAAAATGCTCGAAGAAAAATTGCGCAGTGAGTCTTATAACATCGATTGTTACACAGCAATGAGATATTGGAAGCCGCTCACGCATGAAACTGCCTCAATCGTTGCAAAAAAAAATTATGATAAAATTATTTTACTCCCGCTTTACCCTCATTATTCAATTTCGACAACGGGCTCATCATTTAACGAATGGAAGAGAGTTTTCGACGGTAACAGCAATAACGTAATTTATATAAATGATTACTTCGATCATCCGTTGTATATCAAGGCAGTAAATAATCGAATTGATGAAGCTGTATTAAAATTTCCAGAAAACATAAAAAATGAAATTCAGTTGGTTTTTAGCGCACATGGTACGCCTGTTAGTTATGTTAAAAAAGGCGACCCCTACAGAGAACAAATTAAGAAGACCATTAACGCCGTGATGAAGAAGAGAAATTATTCGCACGAACATCATCTTTGCTTTCAAAGTAAAGTTGGACCGGCTAAATGGTTAGAACCCGCAACAAATAAAATGATAGAAGACCTCGCCGCAATGGGAAAGAAACATCTGCTCATTATTCCTGTAAGCTTCGTTTCCGATCATATCGAAACTTTATTCGAACTTGATATTGAATACAGACACGCTGCCGATAAAGCCGGGATTGAAAATTATGTGGTAATGAGAGGACTCAACGATTCCGAATTGTTTGCTGAAGCTTTAAAAGAAATAATTATAGGAAATCTTAAATAAGTGTAGTATGGCAGATAAAAAAATTATAATACTCGGTGCCGGAATTTCAGGCTTGGTTACAGCCTATCTTCTTAAACAAAAGGGATACGACGTTACTGTAATTGAAAAAAAATCTGTACCCGGCGGCTCGATTGAAACGACGAAAGATAACGGATATTTATTCGACCGCGGACCTAACAGCGCATTGGAAACAACCCCCGTTATTGCTAAGCTGATTGATGAACTTAATCTTCACAACCAATTGGTGTATGCTAATAAAGAAGCAAATAAAAGATACATCCTGCGGAACAACCGGCTGCATGCTTTGCCAATGAATCCTGCTGCATTTTTAAAGACCGGACTATTTACTCCAAAAGCTAAATTAAGATTATTTGCCGAGCCGTTTATCGGGAAATCTAAAGATGGATACTACCAAAGTGTTGCAGAATTTGTTACACGCAGATTGGGAAGGGAATTTCTCGATTATGCAATTAATCCGTTTGTTGCAGGTGTTTATGCGGGCAAGCCCGAAGATCTAAGTGTGAAGTCTGCATTTCCAAAGTTGTATGCACTGGAAGAAAATTACGGCGGGTTAATTATTGGAACAATCAAAAGTATCAAAGAACGAAAAAGGCGAGATGAAAAATCTAAACAAAGCGCAAATATGTTTTCCTTCAAAGATGGCATGGAAGTATTACCAAAAGCGTTGGCTGATTTTCTTAAAGAGAAAATAATTTATAATTCTGAAGTAAACCGAATAGTTAAAAAAGGCAGCGGTTATATTGTTGGCTGCACAAAATTGGGCGAACAATATTCATTAGAGTCTGATGTTGTTATTAGTACCTTACCTGCATACATTGCTGCAAATATTTTAAAGTCATTTGACGATAAAGCAGCCATGCGTTTGATGGAAATATATTATCCTCCGGTTTTAGTTTTGTATGTAGTTTATGCCAAACAAGATATTGTCCGCAGACTTGATGGATTTGGATTCTTAATTCCATCAAAGGAAAATAAATCATTTCTTGGCGCAATTTGGAGCTCGGTAATATTTCCGCAAAGAACCCCCGATGATAAAGCAGGCTTCACGTTATTCGTCGGTGGTGCAAGGAATCCCGAAATTGCCGATTCCAATGTAGAATTGCTGATCGAAAAAGTATTAACGGAGTTTAACGAAATTATGGGAATCGAAAGCCCGCCGATATATTCTGCGCATCGTTATTGGGCTAAAGCGATTCCTCAATACAATATAGGTTATATCGAACATGAAAATTATTTTGATGAATTTGAGAAGAGGAATCCGGGAATTATTTTAAGCGGCAATTACCGCGGTGGAATTTCAATAGGCGATTGCATTAAAAATGCTGCAAAAATTTCAGAGAATTTTTAATAATTTGTAAGTTAAACATTATAAATCGGAGTGACCATGTCAGTATTTCCAAATAAAAGATTAAGAAGATTAAGATACAATCCGCTCGTACGCGAAATGGTGAGAGAAACAGAACTATCAAAAAATGATTTCATTTATCCCTTGTTCGTTGTGCCAGGCGAAAAAATTAAGAATGAGGTAAAGTCGATGCCCGGTGTTTATCAGCTTTCGATTGACAATCTTGCTGAAGAATGTAAAGAGGTTGCGTCGATAGGAATTCCGGCTGTTATATTATTCGGCATTCCCGCGCATAAGGATGAGAAGGGTTCGGAAGCGTACGATCCAAACGGAATAATTCAAAGAGCAGTTAGAGCAATTAAATCCGAAGTGAAAAATTTGGTGGTAATTACGGATGTATGCATGTGCGAATATACTTCCCACGGACATTGCGGAGTTTTGGACGGAGAAGAAATTTTGAATGATGAAACAATCACTCTTTTGGCGAAAGAAGCTGTTTCGCATGCTGAAGCCGGTGCAGACATAATCGCTCCTTCCGATATGATGGACGGGCGTGTAGCCGCAATTCGGAAAGCACTTGATGAAAAAGGCTTCACAAAAATTCCTGTCCTCAGCTATGCCGCCAAATATGCATCAGGTTACTACGGACCTTTCAGAGATGCAGCCGAATCGACTCCCGCATTCGGCGACAGACGTTCTCATCAAATGGATATCAGAAACGCTAATGAGGCTCTACGCGAAGTCGAAACTGATATTGAAGAAGGAGCGGACATGGTTATGGTTAAACCGGCTGGAGCTTATCTTGATATTATCTATCGCGTAAAACAAAAATTTGGTCTGCCCACAGCAGCTTATCAGGTAAGCGGCGAGTATGCCATGATTAAAGCTGCCGGCAGAAATAATTGGATTGATGAAGAGCGTGTAATGATCGAATCCCTAATCGCAATCAAACGTGCAGGTGCAGATATGATTCTTACCTACTTCGCAAAAGAAGCTGCAGCATGGCTGGAAAAGAATAAGTGATAAAATCCACCTATTAAGTATATGAACTTAGAGCTAATTCGAAATTACTGTTTAAAGAAAAAAGGAGTAGCTGAAAGCACCCCGTTTGATGAAGAAACTCCTGTGTATAAAGTAATGAGCAGGATTTTTTTAATCGCAAATCTTACTCCGCCGGTAAGTATAAATTTAAAATGCGATCCGGAAAAAGCCGTAGAATTAAGAGAAAGGTATGACGCCATAACGCCGGGATACCACATGAACAAAAGGCATTGGAATACAGTAATAATAGACAATTCCATCCACGATAAGCTGATTTATGAAATGATCGATCATTCGTATGAACTTGTAGTGAACGGATTGAAAAAGCAGGAGCGGCAGCGGCTCGATCGATTATGATTATCCTACCGCATGAGGTTCTAATTTATTAAATTATATTCGCTAATAAATTTTATAATAATTTAGTGAGGGGTTATCATGAACAAATCATTATTTCAAATCATCTTATTAATCTATTTAGCGATTACAATTAATCTGACAGCACAGGAAACGCATCAGCCGGGTGAGACCGAGAGCAATGTTCCGGAATTATCAGCTTTCCACGAGGTTATGTATCCTATCTGGCATACAGCATATCCTGACAAGGATTATGCGGCTTTGCGCAACTATGTGGATGAGATAAATACGCTTGCAGAAAAAATTTACGCCGCCGAGCTTCCCGGTATCCTTCGGGATAAAAAAGAAAAATGGGACGAAGGCGTTGAAGAATTTAAGAAATCTGTTGTTGATTATAATGAAAAAGCAGCAGGTGATGACGATGCAGCTCTGCTAAAAGCTGCTGAAGAGATGCATACAAAATATGAGATGCTTGTAAGAATTATCAGACCTGTGCTTAAAGAGGTAGACGAGTTTCATAAGGTTTTATATGTGATCTATCATTATTACCTGCCTGAAGATGAATTTGATAACATAAGATCAGTTAGTGATGATCTGCTGCAAAAAGCTGAAGACATAACTAAAGCATCGCTTCCCAAACGGCTTGAAACAAAGACTGAAAAATATAAAGAAGCGGCGGAAGGGCTTTTAAATTCAGTGCAGGAACTTGTGCAGCTTTTGGAAGGCGATGACAATGCCCAAATTGCAGATGCCGTAGAAGATATGCACACAAAATATCAGACGCTTGAAGAAATATTTTAATTATAGTTAAAGAGATGACATCTTTCGCAGCGGTGCTTTAAACGAAAAGATGTCATCTTTAAATTGAAGATAAAAATGGGTCTATGTCGACCACAGTGGGTAGTTAAACTAAAACATGTAGTTGATATAGGAAACTTCATTATAACGTGAGTTGAAAAATTACCTTCAGCTTAAGTAATAATGTGTAATTTTCTTTCTCTCACTTACCGTTCTCTTCAGCGAACGGATGAACTAGCCCACAAAACCAAGGGGGCTTTCCCAAAGGGATCTAGGGATAGCCTTTTTTGTGGATATCTCTAGATCCTTCGGAAAGCCGGGATGGTTTTCTTTTATTTCTTTATCCGTCAGCTA
>CAZTDB010000117.1:0-7023 GCA_964612385.1 uncultured Ignavibacteriaceae bacterium | reverse complement strand
TTTCAATGGCTCTTTCGCCTGCCTGTGCAATCCGCTCAGCTACAGATATAAATGAAGTTGATTCTGCTTTTTTCTCGCTCTTTTTTCGCCGCAAGTCTTCTTTAAGTAATGAAACAGTAAATTCTAACAGAGCGAGCCGTTCAGACGAGGAAAGCTTTTTTATTTCTTCAATTATTTTCGTATCGAGCATAAATTATCTCTAAAGACTGAATTTTACCTGAGAAAATCTACAAAAGCACAGGAAGTGAATCAACTGTGAGTACAGAAGTATAAAACTTATAAAAAACAGGAAGATGAAAATATAAATTTACTATCTCACCTTACGCAAATAAATTGAACTCTCAAATGAGTCCTTTGGACAACCCCCCAACCCGCTTCTCTTACCAAGAGAAGTCCGAAGGATGCTGTGCAGGGGAGAGAGGGATGAGTTTTTCATACGAACGATAATTTCTGCGTAACATGAGTTATTAACTCACCCTACGCACGCTGAAGAGATGACATCCCTTTAAAGTTCATAAATGTTAAAGATGTCATTTTTCCTCACAAATCTGGTTGCGTAATGTTAATTACTAACAAAAAAATTTATCACTGCCATTGTAAAAAATTATTACACATGTAAATTTTTGTTATAACCTGAAAGTAAAAATTACCGTGCATAAAAATTTTTACTTCAAAATAATATAGAAAACTAAATTTTTTCAATGGCACTAACGTTGAGTTAAAAGTTTGCCCAGCGCTGGGTGTTAATAACTAATAACTATTTTAGAGGGTGTTATGAAAAAACTACTGTTTTCTATCGGTCTCTCGTTCTTACTTTTGGCGGGATGCTCCGATATCGGAACAAACAGCGATTTTCCCGAAAGCCCCAATTCTCAGGGTGCTAAAAAGGAAATTGTTAAGATTCCTTCAAGATCGTCCCTTGGTATTGAGGCGCAGTTTACTGCCGTTGAAACCATCGATGGTCAAGTTGGAGGAAGCGTTGTTCTGAATGCCACGTACCCTTCGGGCAGCGGTTCGGTTTCGATTAGTGCTGTATTAACCGTACCTGCCGGAGCCTTTCAAGGGACGAAAGATATCTCGGTAACATTTGAGGACGCATTAGCAGCAGTTGAGTTACTGCCGTCTATGCAATTCGATGTCCCTCTATCTTTAGACCTCTCATACGGAGGGATTGATTTGTCGAGCGTATCCGCAAATTCTGTAGATTTTGCTTATATTGCCGGTGAAAATCAATTCCAACCTGTTCAGAAAGAAAATCTAAAGGTAGATGCAGCTACAGGTAATTTATCGGTCAATAAAGCTGTCTTAACTCATTTTTCTCGTTATGCATTTATCAAATAAAATAGGTTAAAATGAAACGAGGCAAAAAATACCTTAACGGTATTTTAGAAGGGATTAAGGATGTGCTGGAAAAATTCTTCGAGCCAAAACAGGTAGAAGAATTTCTAAAAGAAATCCGGCAAAAACCTTCTCCCGAAAAACAAAAGAAACCCGGTTTAAAGAAACAAAGGGACTTTCAGCTTGGCCCGGTGACGAGTGAGAATATTCGTCACCTGGCTGACCGATTAATCACTTTTGCCCAGGAAAGGCTCAGTAAAGAAAAATATTTAGACTTCTTGCTGAGCCTGGGCAAGCTTGCAATTACGCAAGGCGAATTCTCTTTGGCTTCGGAAATTCATACTGAGATAATTTCAAAAGCTAAAGACGATGAACGTTTCGGGAACATTGCTGCCTATGGCATTTTAGCTTTAGGCGAAATCTTCAGCAGGCAGGCAATGTGGAAAGAAAGCCTTAGATACATTAACCAAGCCGGGGAACTGTTCAGCAAACAAAAAGACCTGAAAGGCTCCGCCATGTGTCAGAACTTGTTGGGAACAATCTATGGCGATAAAGGTGAACTGAAAAGAGCCAAAGCGCACTTTGAAAAGAGTCAGGCTTATCTTAATCCTAAAAAGGATAAAGTAATAATGAGCATGATTGATATAAATCTTGGCATTATTAATAACATCCAGGGAAATTTAGATGCGGCTTATACTCATTATAGAAGAGCGCTTATGCAGTTTGAAGAAATCGGAGATTGGAGAAAGGTCGCCGAAGTAAGGCATAATTTAGGAATGTTGTTTACTCACAGAAAGGAATATTCTTCGGCAATAAAAGAATTTGATTCAAGCATAAATGTTTCTATCGAAGCCCGTTATTTGCCTACGGTAACTGTTTCCTATTTAAGCAAGGGTTATATTTATTCCGAGCTTAATGATCTCGAGCTGGCTAACGCCTATGCCGATAAAGGATTGGAGTTAGGGCATCAGCTTAATGACAGACTATCGCTGGCTGACGGATATAAAATCAAAGGTATTATTGCCAGAAAAAGGGGGAACTACAAAGAATCGGAGAATTATCTTTTAACAAGTCTTCGAATGAATAAAGAGTACAAAAATTATCTAAATCATGCCGAAACTTCGTTTGAGCTGGGACTGCTTTACCTCGAGCTTCAAAAGAAAGATGATGCCCGGAAGCATTTCAAGAACGCACTTGCTTACTACAGGAAGATAGGTGCTGCTCGGGATGTTTCCAGAATCAAAGTTTACTTCGACAGCAGTTGAGTTCATGAAGCGGCTTTTCCCGGCTTGAGAGGTTCTTGAAGTGATTGAACTTTATTTATTTTTCATTATAATGAAAAGACAGTCACTGCATCTTAAACCTCTCTAAATCTGAACGCCGTTTCACCTATCGCTGCAAAATTCGGAGAGCGCATAAACGCGCTCTCCACTTTTATATCTGGAAAAAATTTTTTGATATGTCTTCAAATGAAGGTATATTCGCTTCGCTTCTCTAACGCTCTTTTTATCCTGAGATTTATTTAATTTTACACAGCATCTCAGCAGAAATATAAAATAGTTTGAATAATTAATATGGGAATTCAATTCTAACGGAATGAAATTCGCAGACTTTAAATCGAAGCTTGATAAGGAAGAAAAAGCTGACAAGACTGCAGAAGAACCCGTAGGCAGAATAAGAAATCTTGAATTTATTTTAGATGTTACAAAGAGCATTAATCGCTCGCTTATTCTTGAAGATGTTCTCGAGCTTGTACTTAAAAACGCAATTCAATTAACTGCTTCCGACAGGGGATTCATAGTTCTTCGCAACAATGACGGAAAGCTTGAATATAAGCTTGGCTTGGATGATAAAGAAAATATTCTACCTGAATCGGCATTTCAGGTCAGCATGACGGTTGTTGAAGATGTGTTTTACACCGGTCAATCGAAATTTATTGAAGGTGCGCAAAGCGACACCGAGCACGATCCAAGCAAAAGTATCTTAAGCTTAGAGCTTCAAACAATTTTATGCTCGCCCCTTTTAACTCATGAGAAAAACATCGGTGTGATTTATGTAGACAGTAAACACCTGCACAAAATAAAAATACGCGAAATTACAGACACATTTGAAATTTTAGCCGGACAGGCTGCTATCGCTATCCGCAACGCTCAGCTATTCAACAATCAGGTGAATGCCTATAATGCACTTCAAGAAGCAAATGCACAGCTTATTCAAGCCGAAAGGAAAGCGCTTAAATCCAGCATCGATGCCGAATTGGGTCAAGCACTGCAGGGTCTTGTTCATTTCGCTTTGCTCGAAACAGAAAGCCTATTAAGAGTTATCGAGAAGGCACAAAAGGAAATTGAAAGCAAGTTTGATGACTCTCAATCTTTTTTGTTTGATAGAATAAAGTTGAAGTCAAAAGTTGCAGTCGACAGTATTCGAAACATACAGAAGTATGCACAGATTCTGCTCGAAACTTCTTTAATGAATATGAATAAGGAAAATGAGGATTTGAACGAAACGATCCAATCGGTTATTCGTTACATCTCTCCTATGAAGAAGTTTCAGAAAGTTATGTTTAATACCGAACTAAAAAATCTTCCGATGTGTAATTACGACTCCGAACAGATTCAGCATCTTTTAGTGCATCTTTTTTCAAATTCGGCGGAAGCAAAACCGAATGCAAATATTCTTGTTAAATCCTATTTTGAAAGCGGACAAATTTTTACAGAGATCTACGACGACGGACCCGGATTTAAAATTGAAAATCCGGATTCTTTTTTTGAATTTCCTTCCCCCCATCGAAAAGGATACGGTTTATTTTTGTGCAAAAGCATAATAGATCGTCACAACGGCAGTATAAGAATATTAGATAAACCATCAGGCGCTGCCGTTCAAATTTCTTTCCCGGTAAATTAATAAGATGATCTCCTCGCCAGAAAAATATCTTTCAAAAGTATACGACCGGCTTCCGTTCCCTGTAAACACAATCGATGAAACAGGCAAAATTGTTTATGTGAATAATGCATTTAAAATCCAGTGGGGGTTTGGGCTTTCTGAACTTAAAGAATATTCAGTTTTTGATGATTCTGAATTAATTAGATCCGGTGCGTTAACGACGATTAAGCAGGTGTTTCAAAACAGAAGTTCTTTAGTCATAAATAACTATGTGGATATGCTATTAAAAAACAGAGATACGGCATATCCCTTATATACAACAAATATTTTCCATATAGAGATTGAGGAGGAAAATTATGTTGTACTTTTTCATGAAGATAAAACTGAAATAATTTTAGTTGAAGAAGAGGTTAAACGCGCCAGAGACATAAATAAAGAAGCCGAGAGATTAAAAAATAATTTTCTTAATGTTCTTTCTCACGAATTGCGTACCCCTCTGAACATTGTTCTTGGATATGCATCAATTCTTCGCGAAACCCTTGAAGATAAATTAAGCCAGGAAGAAAAAGTTTATATCGAAAATCTTAGATCTGGAAGCGAAAGATTATTCAACAGCATTACGCAGATGCTTGACTTTGCACAAATCGAATCCGGTGTGTATAGTTTAAACATCGAAACAATTGATTTGATTTCATTGTTATCCTCCTGCATTAATTCTATTCGAACCGGTGCGGAACAAAAAAATCTGAAAATAAAAACTCAATTTCCAAAGAAATCTATTTTTGTTGACGTTGATTATCAGAGTGCTGAGAGTGCAATAAATAATCTGCTTAATAACGCTGTAAAATTTACACAGCAGGGATTTATCGAGATAGAAGCGAACGTTCTTGAAGAAAAAGAGCTTGCAGTCTGTAAAATAAGAGATTCCGGCATTGGGATTTCTGCCGATTATATGGAACACCTTTTTCAACCCTTCAGCCAGGAGGATTTGCATATCGGCAGACACTATGAGGGAAATGGATTAGGGCTTGCTTTAGTGAAACGGTATATTGAAAAAATGGGCGGCTCATTAGTGGTTGACAGCATTAAAGGTGTTGGCTCCACTTTTACTTTTACTCTTCCTTTGTCTGTTAGGCATGTTAAACCCGATGCTCAAAAAGAACCGGAGGCTAAGGAAGAATTAAAGTATGCACTGATGATTGACGAATCAAATGAGTCGTTTAACTTGCTGAAAGCATTTCTTAAAAACCGGTACGTTATTGAAAACTGTGATTACAATTTATTCAGTCCGGAGCTGGTGCAAAACGAAAAATTTACGGTGATAATTCTAGATGTTAAACAAAATCTTTGGGAAGAGGGATTATCGATTTGCCGTCAAATTAAATCTAAAGATCCTCACAAAAGACCGATTCTCATTCTTTCTAGTGAATACTTGGAAGAAAAAATTCAAGAGTTTTATGATGCCGGCGCCGATAAGTTTCTTATTAAGCCCTTCACCAAAAAAGATTTAATCAATTCCTTACACGATATATAAGAATTCCATCAAGGAATAAATGAACTGGAAATTTCTCCGCACATGGCAGCTTTTCCTCCGGGATAAAAAATCAAAAACCGAATTTATTATCACATTAACATCTCTCGTTGTTACCCTGCTTTCCCTCACTCGATTCCTTAGCTATGTTGAAGTGAGAAAGGGAGTTCAATTAGCCGATCCTTTTCTTAATTTTTTTGACCCAATCGATTTAACATGGTTTACATTCGGAGTAATTTATCTTTCGCTTTTTTATGCGATCATTTACCTGATAAACAAACCTGCTTTACTGCTGATTGCAGTTCAATCGTACATCGTCATGGTTTTATTTAGAATTGCAGCAATGTACTCTCTTCCGTTAGACCCTCCGCAGCTTATGATTCCTTTAAGCGATCCGTTTGTAGAGTATTTCGGAACAGGACAGCTTCTTACAAAGGATTTATTCTTTTCGGGGCACACAGCAACTTTATTTTTACTCTTTTTAGTAGCAGATAAAAACATAATTAAAGCAGCATTTTTGACAGCTACAATTGCAGTTGCTATTGCAGTATTAATTCAGCATGTACATTATACTGTAGATGTAATTGCGGCTCCCTTTTTTAGCTGCGGCGCATTTAAGATAGTAAGCTTCTTTGGCAAGGAAGAATAAATTTGCAAGTCAAATCACTGACTCGACCCCCCCGATCGAGCAGTAATTATGACTCACAAAATCTAAAAATAAAAACCGCACTAAAAAGACCGGTAATTCTAAAGAGACCAATTTTTTATACGGCGGTATTAAAAATTCAAAACTATTTATGAGGCGTATCTAAAAAGGTCTTTTTTGAAAAATTTGCACTTGAATATTCTTAATAATCGAAAAACTTGCTTAATGAAAATACCTTTTTTGAGAAGACTTCTTTGCCTCTTTTATTTTCTGCCGCTTGCCACTTCTTGATAAATTTCATCCGCGTGATTTCCGGTAAAATATTTATTATATGCATCGTTGAATTGTTTTCTTTCTTCAGGTGTTTCCCATGCTTCCCTGAACAATTCGCCATTACGCTGATTAGCTTTAGGAATATCTTCCCATCCTTTAACTTCATAAATTATAAGGAAATCACGATTATTATTTCCCCACCAATGTCTAACTGTGCGATGACTAAGAATGTGTTCGTTTTTCTTAATTACTTTATCCGTATAAAGTGTGTTTAATGAATCGAACTCTGCTATTGTTCCGCCTGAGTCTAAATTTAACTCAAGTGTTGTTATAACTACGGCATTTCCTGTTT
>CAZTDB010000116.1:0-7037 GCA_964612385.1 uncultured Ignavibacteriaceae bacterium | reverse complement strand
GATCATCTTTACAGCTTCGGTGCCTTGATGTTCACATTCATCAATTTCTGGGGTTATATAGCATTCTCCCAATACATGCTGATCTGGTATGCTAATCTTCCTGAAGAGAATTTTTGGTTTTTACAGCGGTGGGAAGGCGGTTGGATTGTAATTTCAATTTTATTAATTATAATACACTTTGTCGTTCCGTATGCGGCGCTTCTTTCGCAGCCTGCTAAAATGGATCCGAAGCGGCTGAAATTTGCTTCTATCTGGATAATGTTTGCTCATCTTTTCGACCTCTATTGGCTTATCATGCCTAACCTTGAAAGTGAACACGGATATACTTTTAGCTGGATAGATCTCGTTTTTCCTGTGTCCGTCGTCGGAATCCTTATTTTGGTATTTAACTATAATGCAAAGAAATATAATTTACTACCCCTCGGTGATCCAAAATTAGAGCGCGGGCTAAACTTTCGCTTATAAAGGAAATGATTCATAGGATTATTGTATGAAGGAAATATTTAGAGAGCAGTTATCAAATTTAATGAGAAACCCTGGAAGAGCGTTCGGTTTGGTTTATCCCTTTATATTTATAATTGGATTAGCGATTGGAATATATTATTTAGGACATTTGGATTCTGTTGCAAGGCAAGCTGTGCCTCCAAAGCTTCCGGCGGCTGCGGAACCTGAAGATTTGCCTATTGTTGAATCCAAATCAATTCCTCCTATTGATGTTTTCTCTATCAGCAAACCTACAGATGAACTTGTTGAGAAGGGGAAGCAGTTATATTCAGCTAACTGTGCTTCATGCCATGGTGAGGATGGAAATGGCGATGGTCCGGCTGCTACGGGACTTAATCCCGCTCCAAGAGATTTTACCGATCCAAGTAATTGGAAGAACGGTGCAAAGCTGGTGAACATTTATCAAACTTTGGAGGAAGGAATAGCAGGCAGCGGAATGATTGCCTATGATTTTATCATCCCTGAAGAAAAGTTTGCTATTGCACATTATATCAGGACTCAATTTGTTCCTAATCCGCCGCAGGACAGCGATGACGACTTAACCGGACTTGATCTTGCTTATAATCTTTCGCAGGGAAAAGAAATTTCCGCACAAATACCTGTTGCCGCTGCTATAAATTTAATAGTGAGTGAGAATAAAGTTAAAATTGAAAAGGCTGCACAAATTGTTAATGACATCGATATTGATAATTCCTCCGAAGATGCCGGCATTTTCAATCGTGTTACGAAAAATCGATTGCAGGCGGTAACATTGCTAAGCAATTACTCAGGATGGAAAGATAATGAGAGTGAATTCATCAAGATTCTTACCGGCAATATAAGAGTTAATGGTTTCAATAGGGAAGTATACTTATTATCCGAAAATGAATGGACTATGCTTCATAGTTATTTAAGAAAATTCTTTTAGGCAATATATATGCGATTCGAACCGATGTTTAAGATTTTGCTTTTATCACTTCTTGCTGCCCATATTAATTTCGCCTCATCAGATAAAATAGAAGCCGGAATAGACGAACAACTTGGCAAGAAAATTCCGTTAGATGTGCAGTTTACCGATGACAGCGGACTTCAAATTACTTTGAGTGATTTATTTGATAAAACCACCATCATCACTTTTGTTTACTACAACTGTCCCGGCATTTGTTCACCGCTTCTCTCCGAAATGGCTGACATAATTAATAAATCTGATTTACAGCCCGGTAAAGATTATAACGTTATTTCCATCAGCATGGATGACGATGAAACTTACACCTAGCATCAGAAAAGAAATGAAATTTTTTCCAGATGATTGATAAAAAAATGCCGCAAGAAGCCTGGCGATTTTTAACGGGTGACAGCATAAATATTTACAGGATTACCGATGCAGCAGGATTTTATTTCAAAAAACAGGGCGGCGAAATAATTCACTCCGGTGCATTAATTTTTTTAACGAAAGAAGGAATGATAACGCGGTATTTGTTCCCCGGTTATAATAAGAAATATGGTTTCAGCATACTGCCGTTTGATTTTAAAATGGCTGTAACAGAAACCTCGAAGGGGAATTTGTCTCCAACCGTCGCTCGCTTTTTACAGTTCTGCTTCAGTTACGATCCTGAGGGCAAAACCTACGTATTGAATTTAACCAGGATTTTCGGTGCGGGAATTTTAGTTTTTGCAGCAATCTTCGTTTTATACTTAAGAATAAAATCTAAAAAAGAAAATAGAACCACGAGGTAAAAATTTATGTCTCACGATGCTTTAGCGATAAAAAAGAATGGCAGCGAACCAAACTATCTCGAATTCGAAGGAAAGGGAAAGGGAATTAAATCCTGGATATTTTCCACCGACCATAAGAGGATAGGTATACTTTATCTTGTTTCGTTGATTACATTTTTTATAGTTGGTGTTACATTTGGATTTTTGATGCGGTTAGAATTAATCGCACCTGGCAGAACTATAATGGATGCTCAAACTTATAACTCCATTTTTACTCTTCACGGCGTGATAATGATTTTCTTGTTCGTAATACCGGGCTTGCCCGCCGTATTCGGAAACTTCTTTCTTCCGATAATGATCGGTGCAAAAGATGTAGCATTTCCGAGAATCAATTTATTATCCTGGTGGCTTTTTGCAATCGGAGGATTTTTAGCCGTACTTTCAATTTTATTACCTGGCGGTCCCGCAGATACCGGCTGGACTTTTTACGTGCCTTATAGTGTTAGGACAGGCACTAACGTTATGCTTGCACTTTTTGCAGCTTTCGTACTCGGTTTCTCTTCAATTCTTACGGGTTTAAATTTTGTTACAACCGTTCATAGACTAAGAGCACCGGGTATGCAATGGTTTAAGATGCCGTTGTTTATTTGGTCGCTTTATGCCACTGCATGGGTTCAGGTTTTAGCAACGCCAATCATAGGTATTACGTTGCTTCTTGTTGCAGTTGAGAGATGGTTAGGAGTCGGATTATTCGACCCGGCACTTGGAGGTGATCCGGTATTGTATCAGCATCTATTTTGGATTTATTCACACCCCGCTGTCTATATTATGATCTTACCGGCTATGGGAGTAATTTCTGAGATAATCCCCGTCTTTGCACGAAGAACTATTTTTGGTTACAAGTTTATTGCATTCTCAAGTATTGCTATTGCTCTTTTTGGTTCGCTCGTTTGGGCGCATCACATGTTTACAGTAGGTATGAGCGATACAGGACAGTTTGTGTTTTCATTGTTAACCTTTTTAGTGGCAATTCCAAGCGCAATTAAAGTATTTAATTGGACAGCCACTCTATACAAAGGTTCAATCGAGTTAGCCCCTCCCATGCTGTATGCACTTGGATTCATTTTTCTTTTTTCCATTGGAGGTTTTACAGGACTTTTCCAGGGAACGTTATCTGTCAACATTCAAATACACGATACTTCATTCATCGTAGCACATTTTCATTATGTGATGTTTGGCGGAACAGGCTTTGGAATCTTTGCGGCTTTACATTACTGGCTGCCAAAGATGTTCGGAAGAATGTATAACTTGAAAGCGGCTAAGACTGCCTTCTGGTTTTTATTTGTTGGTTTTAATACACTCTACTTCCCGATGTTTATCATGGGCTGGCTCGGTATGCCGCGGAGATATTACGATTATTTACCAGAGTATCATATTTATCATTTAATCTCTACGATCGGCTCGTGGATATTAATCATCGGGCTTACGATTATGCTAACTAATCTTTTCAGATCATTGAGGAAGGGTAAGGTTGTTAGTGATAAGAATATTTGGGGTGGTGAGACTCTTGAATGGTCGGTTGATACTCCGCCAATATTAGAAAATTTTGAAGATATTCCTACCGTAACGGAATCGCCTTATGAATATAAAATAAACGAATATATTGAAACGGAAAAGGAGGAAGTAAAGTGAGTTCACAAGAACACGCTGCTGCTCATGTGCATCGCGATGATGTAGGTTCCCGGATGGGAATGTGGCTTTTTCTTTTTACCGAACTGCTTCTGTTCGGCGGTATGTTTTTTCTTTACTCTATTTACCGCTATATGAATCCCGAAGCGTTTCATGTTGCAGCTAAAGAATTAAATACACTTATCGGGGCGTTCAATACTGCGATATTGCTAACAAGCAGCTTAACAATGGCGCTCTCTATAGCTGCTATTCAAAAGAATAATAAGAGTCTTTCCTTATTCTTCCAGTTTCTTACAATTCTTTTAGCGCTTGGTTTTATGGTGAACAAATATTTTGAATGGACCGCTAAATTTCATCACGGTATTTATCCGGGTGGTGACGAGCTTTTATCGCGTCCGGCAGGTGAAGTGCTATTCTTTGGTCTCTATTATGTTATGACCGGATTACACGGGCTTCACGTAATAATTGGCGCTGTAATTATTGCGGTTATGATGCGCTTTACTTCCAAAGGAATTATAAAGCATGATAATTATGTAAAATTAGAAGCTGCCGGCCTGTATTGGCACCTGGTTGATATAATCTGGATATTTTTATTCCCGTTATTCTACCTGATAACATAGGATTTAATTATGGATAATTCAAAATCGCATGTTGAACATTCTCACGGCTACGGTATTTATATCCTCGTTTGGATGGCATTAATGACTTTAACTGCTATCACCGTAGCAGTAGCCGGAATTAATTTTGGTACGCTAACCATTACAACCGCTGTGGTTATAGCAACAATAAAATCATATTTGGTGCTTCAAATCTTTATGCACCTCAGAATTGAACAGAGGGTATTTAGAGTTTTTGTATTCGTCGCAGTGTTATTTTTTGTAATATCAATTGTGTTATTATTTACCGATTATTCTTTTATGTAAGGTGAGAAAATAAAATGTTTGAAGGAACGTCAAATTTTGTTAATTCGGTTGATACTGCATTTTTAGTTGTTCTTGTTATTTCCGTTGCGTTTTTAATACTTATTACCTTTTTGATGATTTTTTTCGTGATAAGGTACAGCAGAAAGAAGAATCCAAAAGCGGAAAATATACACGGCAACATTCCTTTGGAAATTACCTGGACAGTCATACCCACAATATTAGTTTTAGTTATGTTTTGGTTTGGATGGACAGGATATAAAGAAATGAGTGAGATACCTGAGGATGCTTACGTAATCGATGTTACGGGTCAGATGTGGCAATGGAAATTCAAGTATGAAAATAATATCGAAACCGATTCGTTATATGCGCCGGTTAATAAACCAATTAAGCTGAGGCTTCATTCTCTCGATGTAAATCATGCATTTTTTGTTCCGGCTTTCAGAGTGAAAAAAGATGTACTGCCTAATAGAAATAATGTAACATGGTTTACTGCAAATAAAACCGGTGAGTTTGAAATTTTATGTGCTGAGTACTGCGGATTGAATCATTCATATATGCTGTCGAAAGTTATAGTTATGTCTAATTCCGATTTTAATGAATGGCTGAAGAAGGCTTCATCCGGTTCGGTTTCAACTTTATCTGTTTCCGATTAAGAGAAATTAAAAACTTAATACGCTTAGGTTGAAAAAATATATAAACATATTAGCCGAGTTAACAAAAATTCGAATCACGCTTTTTGTAACAGTAACAACTTTGTTCGGATTCATCTCGGCAGCCGGTAAACTCTCTGCCGAGGCTATTGCACCTTCCGTCGGAATTTTACTTTTAGCTTGCGGCTCTGCTGTTATAAATCATATTCAGGAACGCGAAACCGATGCTAAAATGGATAGAACCAAAAACCGTCCGCTTCCGTCAGGAAGAATTACATTAACCAATGCAATCTTGATTGCGGTAATATTATCTGTAAGCGGTTCGGTAATACTTTTGTTTGGAGCAGGTGTTACTGCTCTCATTCTGGCATTACTGAATTTAATCTGGTATAATATAATTTATACTCCACTAAAGAAGAAGAATGCAATGGCGGTGATTCCAGGATCTTTAGTGGGTGCGATTCCTCCTGCAGTAGGTTGGGTGGCAGCAGGTGGTTACATCCTCGATCCACACATTCTTATTATATCTTTTTTCTTTTTTATCTGGCAAATTCCTCACTTCTGGTTGTTGCTTCTAATGCTCGGCAAAGATTATGAACAAGCCGGACTGCCTTCGCTGACAAAAATTTTTAGTGCAGAGCAATTAGCGAGAATTACATTTATGTGGACGGCTGCGACGGTTGTTACTTCATTGATTATTCCGCTCTTCGGTATTGTCCAATCACCATTTATCGGTTACAGCCTGGTTGTTGTGGGATTGTTAATGACTATCAAAGCATTTAGACTTCTGCTCAGCGGAGAAAAGAAAATATATTTCAGCTATGTATTCAGGGGGATAAACTCTTTTGCATTATCAGTTATTATTTTACTCTCTATCGACAAATTATTTTTTTTATCATAAGAAATTAAATGAGAAAATAAAATGGAATTATTAGATAAACTTGTTTTACCTCAATCCTCCGAGCATATACAGCTTTTGCATTTTTTGTTGATGCTCGTGCTTTTTCTCTTCATTCCGTTTTTAGGTGCGGTTTTAGGCGGAACTTTTTTTTCGATCTATCTTGAAAGAGCGGGGAGGAAGGGAAAAAATGATAATTCTATCCGATTAGCCAAAGATATAATTGAGATTGTAACAATCAATAAAAGTATGGGGGTTATACTCGGAGTAGTGCCCCCGCTTGCAGCAGTTCTGATATTGGCACAACTGCTTCATAAATCCGGCTTAGCTTCGGTTGAGTTAACAATTTACTCATTTGTGCTTATCGGAATAGGTATAATATTTATTTATGCTTACCGATATTCCGTTACATTTTCTCATTTGTTTGAACAAGTTAATACATCGGGGGATAAAAATGTCTATACCGAAATAAATTATTTTAAGGAAAGTACAAAAAGACTTCGTTCAAAATCCGGTAAATACGGTTTCATTATATTATTGCTTGGGATGTGGGTATTCATTTCAGCACTTTCACTTGCGGCTTATCCGCTGAAATGGTCAGTCGAAAATTATTTAAGCGTCATTTTTTCATGGGAAGTTATTTTACGACTGCTGCAATTCGTTTCGGTTTCATTAGCA
>CAZTDB010000115.1:0-7040 GCA_964612385.1 uncultured Ignavibacteriaceae bacterium | reverse complement strand
TTCTTCAATTAAAGGAATTGAGAAATTTGAAGTATCAGGTGAGCTCAGAAGAGGTATAGAAATAGTCTCTCAGCTTGATTATGTAGTATTAACAAAAAATATTTCGTCAACCATATTTACACTCCAAAAAAATTTTCAGGCAATTGATGAGAAGAAGGATTCGTTTATAACACGGTTCAATAACATTCCAGCCATTTTTCACTTAGCTGATAATTATTCTGATTATTATAAATTGCTTTTTAACACGACCGGATCAAAAGAATTCTTAGAAGGCATTGATATCTCGATAAGTAATAGAGTTTACGATAGTGAGGAGAAAATTTTTTCTTCTGCCGGGATTAATTTTATCATACCCGAGATGAGAGAAAAAAAATATTTGGATGTAACAAACAAAAATCTTCTAAAGAATTCAAATTTATCGATAGAAAATTTCAAAGGATTGCTGCACTTTCATACTACGTATTCCGATGGAGGAAATTCATTAATTGAAATGGTAGAAGCTGCAAAACAATTCGGATATAAGTATGCTGCAGTTTGCGACCACAGTAAATCGGCTTTCTACGCAAACGGTTTAACTGCGGAGCGTTTGCTGCTTCAAAAAAAGGAAATTGAGGAAATAAATTTAAACGGTACTTTTCGTGTATTTCACGGTGTTGAATCGGATATATTAGCTGACGGCAAATTAGATTACGATGAAGAAATTCTTAAGCAATTTGATTTCATTGTTGCATCAGTTCACTCAAGATTTAATTTGAGCAAAGAAGAAATGACGAGTCGTATTGTAAAGGCAGTCGAAAATCATTATACCGATTTACTTGGGCATCCATCAGGTCGTTTGCTTTTGTCACGGGATCCTTATCAGATTGATATGCCAAAGGTAATTGATGCTTGTGCGGCTAACGACACTGCTATTGAAATTAATGCTAATCCGCATCGCCTTGACCTCGATTGGCGATGGATTTATTATGCCCGTGATAAAGGATGTAAATTTTCCATCAATGCCGATGCTCACTCAATCGATGATATCATGCTGACTAAATACGGAGTAATAACAGGACGAAAAGCAGGATTGCAATCCAAAGAGGTGATAAATTGTTTTGGATTAGAAGAATTTAAATCTTTCTTAAAGCGTAAGATATCCAGAAAGTTGTGAGAAGAGAATCATGTTAAAAGTATCAGTCGAAAATGAGATAATGACCATAAGGTTAAATCGTCCCGAGAAACGCAACGCTTTAAATCCTGAGATGATCAACCAACTGATTGATACAATCCAAAAAGCTGAAAGTGATAATAATATTAAATTGGTAATCTTGACGGGCGAAGGCAGCAGCTTTTGTGCTGGCGCCGATCTTTCATATCTCCAGCAGCTTAAAGATTATTCTGTTCAAGAAAATGAAAAGGATTCGAAATTAATCGGAAGGCTATTCCTTACGATTTATGAATTTCCGAAATTAATTATTGCCGCCGTAAATGGACCAGCTATAGCAGGCGGGTGCGGTTTAGCAAATGTGTGTGATATAATTATTGCTGATGAAGCTAATGCAAAGTTTGGGTATTCGGAAGTTAAAATTGGTTTCCTTCCTGCAATCGTTTCTATATTTTTAATCAACAGAATTGGAGAGGCAAGAGCAAGAAAACTTTTAATTACAGGTGAGATTTTGAATGCACAAAAAGCCCTGGAGATCGGTTTAATTGATCATACAGTACCTGACTGCTTAAGCACGGCTAATGATATGGCTATAGAATTATTGAAAAATTCCGATGTGAGTGTTGCAATGACGAAAGCTATGCTCAGAGCTATTTCAACATTAAATGTAAAAGAAGCCGTAGAATACTGCATAAGCTTAAATGCACTCAGCCGGTCGACAAAAGATTTTTCTGAAAGACTCACACAATTTCTAAATAAAAAATGAGGAACACATGTCTGCCGATCTGAAAAAATATATAAGAAATGTAAAAGATTTTCCTGTTCCGGGCATAATGTTCAGGGATATTACTACACTGCTTAACGATCCAACCGCTTTGAAGATTGCATTATCCGAGCTGATGAATTTTACAGACGGATTAAAAATTGACAAAGTTATAGGAATAGAATCGCGCGGCTTTATTTTCGGTGCAATGATAGCAGAAAAATTGGGAGTAGGCTTTGCCCCGATACGCAAACCCGGCAAGCTGCCCGCAGAAAAAGTGCAGGAAACTTATCAGCTTGAGTATGGAACCGATACTATTGAAATTCATAAAGATGCGATAAGTCCCGGTGATAAAGTGCTGCTTCACGATGATTTGCTGGCAACGGGAGGAACTGCTAAGGCAGCCGCCAATTTACTTGAAAAACTCGGCGGCGAAATTGTGTTGATATCTTTCCTAATAGAATTAACTTTTTTGAAAGGAAGAGAAAAACTGGAAAATTACAATATTAAAACTCTTATATCCTACGATTCTGAAGATTGATAATAATGCTTCTTCCAGCCGAGGGGAGAAATTAACACAACAAATTCTCCCTTCACATTTTTTTGATTTAAAGAATGAAGCAGTTCAACAGGTGTTCCCCGCCAAACTTCCTCAAATTTTTTAGTCAATTCCCGGCAAATAACAATTTGTCTATCGGGTATAAACTCAGCTAATTCGTTTAACAGCTTTTCAATTCTATGCATAGATTCATAAAAGCTTACCGTTCTTTCTTGTTGAGTCAGCTCTTTTAATTTTTTTTGTCGTCCTTTCTTTTGAGGTATGAAGCCTTCAAAGATGAATGAATCTGTCGGCAGTCCGCTTATAGTTAAAGCCGCAATTAACGCCGTTGCACCGGGAATTGAAATAACATTTATGTTTTCGTCAATAGCTTTAGAAATTAATCTTACGCCCGGGTCGGATATTGCCGGTGTTCCTGCATCAGAAACGAGAGCGATTGAAACACCTTTCTTAATTCTATCGATTAATCTGTCAATACGTGTTCTTTCATTTACTGCATTAATCGAAATTAAATCTTTCTGAATTTCATAATGCTTTAATAGCACCGAAGTAGTTCTTGTATCTTCACAGGCAATAATGTCGACCGATCTTAAAACTTCCAAGGCGCGCAGTGTTATATCCTTTAGGTTTCCGATGGGAGTGCTTACGATGAAAAGTTCGCCGGGCATTTTAATTCCATTTAAAATGATTACGGCTCCGTCTTTGGAGCCGCATCATGCAAGTAGTTAAATTAAATTTAATTATTTGACGAGAGCAAAAATAACACTTTTTTAATTACATTCAATCCCTCATCAATTTCTTTATTGGTTATAGTAAGCGGTGGTCTGAAACGTATTGTACGTTCGCCGCAGCCTAAAATAATTAGTTGATCATCAAAACAAATCTGTCTGAATTTTTCTCGTAATACAGGTGTAGGCAAATCAAATGAACACATTAATCCCAAACCGTGTGTATTGCTTACTAAAGAAGGAAATTGCTCTTGTATTTCTTTAAGTTTTGAGAGGAGATACTCACCCGTAATTCTGGTATTCTCCACAAGATTATCCTCATGCATAATCTCAAGTATGTGTTTTGATCTTACCATATCGGTCAAATCACCGCCCCAAGTTGAATTTATTCGGCTGGATACTTTGAAGCAATGATTTTCTATATCGTCAATTCTATCGCTAACCATGATTCCGCATATCTGAGCTTTTTTCCCGAAAGCAATAATATCGGGTTTTACATAATGTTCGGCTGCCCAGAATTTTCCTGTAATTCCAAAACCTGTCTGCACTTCATCGAACATCAGCAAGATTTCATTTTCATCGGCTATTTCTCTCAGTTTGATAAAAAATTCTTTTCTGAAGAAATTATCTCCGCCTTCGCCCTGGATCGGTTCGATAATCATTACTGCAACATCATCGGGATTTTTAGCAATTGCTTCTTTGATTTCCGAAACTGCCTGCTCTTCAAGCTTAATAATTTGTACTAAATTATCTTGAATTGGACTGGTGATTTTTGGATTTGTAATTCTTGGCCAATCAAACTTAGGGAAGTATTTTATCTTTGTTACATCGGTATTCGTTAATGACATAGTATATCCGCTTCTGCCGTGAAATGCTTGTTTGAAGTGAATTACTTTGTGTCCCTTTCCAGATTCCAATTTTAAATGAACTTCAAACATAAAATCATTTAAAATTTTTCTGAACTTTCCACTCGAATGCAACCTTTAGACCGTTTTCAACGGCAAGTGCTCCACCGGCAACGAAGAATAAATACCTCATATAATCCGGTTTTGCTATGCGGGCAAATGTATCTACAAACTCAGCCATCTGAACGGTATAAATGTCGGAATTTGAAGGTTTATTAACAGAAGCAATCGCTAATTCTTTTTTAACTTTTTCATTATTCATTTTAGGATGATTCATCCCTAAAGGATTTGAAGCAAAGAATGTAAAAAAGTCTATGTATTCTTTCCCACTTATAGCATCAACAAGCTTATTGCCTTTGCTGCGAACTAAATCCAATACTATTTTGAACCCATCGGCAAGCATGTGACGTGAGATTATATCGTGGACATTTTCCGGTTTTACCGAAGGCTTGTTTCTGATTTCGGTTTCACTGAGATTTAAAATGGCATCACTCATCTGATTCCTCCTTTTTGATTGTTAATTATTGATAACTATTAATTAAGTAAAAGAGAACGGAGGTGAGTGATATTTAAAATACGTTTTCGAAGCGGGAAATAAAGTAGCTGCGGAGGTCTTTAAATCCGGTTTGTTTAGAAAATATGATGAATTTTGTTGTCATTTTTTGTTTCCAAATGCGCTGCAAATTTAACAATTCACGTGTGGATTTTCAAACCGGTTAATTAATCAATTAGTCATTTGAAACGTGTGGTAAAAACAGATAATAATTAACAATTGAGTGAAAAAAGCCTCCGATAAATCATTTTGGATGTGTGGAAAAACTATATTGGTCTTTAATATTCATCCGTAATGTGTCCACATTCTGATAACTTTTATGGTAGTTAATTTATCATAAATTGATAAACTAATCTATGTTGAATATTTATTCTTCTTGAAAAAGCACCGAATAAATCACCGACAAGTTTTTCAAAAGAAGGAGGAGTCTGGTAGGGATTATCTTTTAATTAAGTTTAATATTTTTTCGGTACGCTCTTTTAATCCAGCCTCGCTAATTTTTTTCGCATCTTTCAATGCTTGTTTAGTGAAAACAACTTTCCATTTTACCATTCAATTTTATCAAAAGTTTTTTTTAATGGTTCTTTTAATCCTTCAATAATCGACTCTCTCATACCGGGAATAGAAACAAGGTATAACGTTTCTTTTATTGCTCTCCAATCTTCTTCACATATAAGGATAGCATTGCCCCTTTTTCCTGTAATTTAAATAGGTTCACCCTCTTCAAGTGCTATATCTATAAGCTTATAAATATTATTTCTTGCTTCGATGATCGATATAGTTTTCATAATTTTTATTCTTTTTTATCAAACGTATGCTATTCTGTGCGGAATTTCAAGTAAATGAAAAAGGAACATAGAATTTTGGTAAAAGAAGCGAAATAATGAACATAAATTAGCTTTGTTTTGAATTTGAATAAAAATCATTAAAGAAATTCTGTTATTTATGATTTCAGATAAAAATTATCAGTTGATCATCCACCCATGATGGACCTGCTTATAAGTGGTATTATTATTTTGGTTTTCTTCCAATTATTTGTTAGAATTTCCTCAAAAATTATTAAAATTATTACGGCGTACCTGTCGTGTTTTGAGTAATGCAAATTCAATATTTAGTATTAAAAGTTTACAAACAAAATAAACATAGGAGATAAAATGGACTTCATAAAAACGTTAGGCATAAAAGAAAAAAACTATGGCTCAAGCAGCGGAACAATTTGGTTTGAAACCACCACCGAAGGAGAGTTAAAAATTTCTTCACCGACTGACGGAAAATTTATAGCGGATGTTTACCAAGCATCTGAAGTTGATTACGAAAAGATAGTTAATACTGCCTCCGGGGCATTCAAAGAATGGAGGAAAATACCCGCACCTAAAAGGGGTGAGATTGTTCGCCAGATAGGATTGAGACTCAGAGAATACAAGCAGCCGTTAGGCTCGCTGGTTTCATATGAGATGGGCAAATCATTGCAGGAAGGTTTGGGTGAAGTTCAGGAGATGATTGATATATGCGACTTTGCAGTTGGATTGTCACGTCAGCTTTATGGTTTTACGATGCACTCTGAGCGCCCTAATCATAGAATGTACGACCAGTATCATCCGCTTGGCATTGTTGCTACAATTTCAGCTTTCAATTTTCCGGTTGCAGTTTATTCCTGGAATGCAATGATTGCCGCTGTATGCGGAGATGTAAATATCTGGAAGCCTTCATCAAAAGTTCCGTTGTCGGCAATTGCAACACAGAATATTATCGCCGAAGTAATAAAAGAAAATAATTTGCCAGAGGGAATTTTTTCTTTGATAATTGGACGTGGTTCAACGATAGGGGAGAGGATGCTGAATGATAAAAGAATTCCATTAATTTCTGTAACAGGTTCTACACGTGTAGGCAGACATGCCGGTGAAGTTATTGCTAAGAGATTCGGCAGAGCAATTTTAGAATTAGGCGGCAATAACGGTATCATAATTACTCCCGATGCCGATTTACCATTGGCTATTCCTGCAGTAGTATTTGGCGCGGTCGGAACATGCGGTCAAAGATGTACTTCCACAAGAAGATTAATTATTTACGAATCAATTTATGATAGAGTGAAAGAATCGCTGCTTAAAGCTTATGCAGGATTAAAGATAGGTGATCCTCTCGATGAAAAAAATCATGTAGGACCTTTAATTGATAAAGATGCGGTTAATACATTCGTGCAAGCTCTCGAAAAAGTAAAAACTGAAGGCGGTAAAGTTCTTTTTGGCGGAGAAGTATTAAGCGGTGCCGGGTATGAATCGGGCTGCTATGTCATACCCGCTTTAGTTGAAGTTGAGAATCATTATGAAATTGTTCAGGAAGAAACTTTTGCGCCGATTCTATATTTAATCAAATACAGCGGCGATG
>CAZTDB010000114.1:0-7054 GCA_964612385.1 uncultured Ignavibacteriaceae bacterium | reverse complement strand
CTTGATGTAGCAAGAGAAGTTCAAAGAAAAATACTGCCGGCTAAAAATCCTGAGTTTGAAAACCTGGATATCTCTTCAGTCTTCATTCCGGCATTTGAAGTAGGGGGAGATTACTATGACTTTTTTGAAATTTCAGATGATAAGCTTGGATTTGTTATTGCCGATGTAGCCGGCAAGGGTATCTCGGCAGCCTTTATTATGGCTGAAGTTAAAGGAATTTTTGAATCGCTTGCAAAAATCAGTTCAAGCCCAAAGGAATTATTAGTTAGAGCCAATCAAATTTTGAAGCGAACACTTGATAGAAAATCGTTTGTAAGTGCGGCTTATGGTGTAATCGATATTCGAAAAGAAGTTTTATCCATAGCCCGGGCTGGTCATTGCCCGGTGCTTTGTATTCGCGGAAATGAGGTTCAAAACATTACTCCTTCCGGCATGGGTTTGGGTTTAGATTTCAGCGAGCACTTCGAAAAGACCCTGGACGAAAAAGTAATAAATCTTAAAGCAGACGATGTTATTGTGTTATACACTGACGGCATTACCGAAGCAAAAAATTCTAAGCTGGAAGATTTCGGTACCAAACACTTTGAGCAAATTTTATTGGAGAATAGAAAACTTGACGCGGATGAAATTTCAAATAAAGTAATTCAGGCTGTAACTTTGTTCTCGCAAAGTAATTCTCAGCACGACGATATAACTTTAGTAATTTTAAAATGGAAACAAAAAGTAAAAATTAACGGAGAAAAAGAATGGCAGAATTTAGCACCACAATTAAAGAACAAGACGATATAAGCGTTATTTATTTGAAGGGGTATTTAGATGCACATACGACACCTATACTGGAAAATACTTTTGCTAATCTGATCGAGAAAGAAAAGTATAAGATTGCTGTAAACTTTAAGGATCTTGCTTACATCAGCAGCGCAGGTTTAGGTGTTTTTATGGCATTCATTGAAAAAATAAGAGATAACAAAGGCGATATAAAGCTTACAAGCATGAGCGATAAGGTGTATAATATATTCGATCTGTTAGGCTTTCCTCTGCTTTATGAAATTTTCAAATCGGAGGAAGAAGCCGTGAATAAATTTAAAGAGAACAAAAAAGTTGAAGACTAAAAAACAAAATTTTAAAGAACGAAAGCTAAAAGTTAAAAGCCGAACGGAAAATCTTTCCGTTATCCGGGATTTTGTGTTTAATGCCGCTTCTGATGTTGGCTTCAAATCGGATGATATAGGAAATATGATTCTTGCTGTTGATGAAGCATGTACAAACATTATTAAGCATGCGTATAAATCTTATCCTGACGGTGAAATAATTATTAATCTTAAATATTCAGAGGAAAAATTCACAATTGAAATAATCGATTACGGTAACTCGTTCCATCCGGAATCTGTACCGGATCCTGATCTGCAAAGGTATTATAAACAAAGAAGAGTAGGCGGACTTGGTATGTTCTTAATGAAAACTTTAATGGATGAGGTGAAATATGTTTCCGTTCCGGGAAAATATAATCAGGTGCTGCTATCAAAAAATTTTAATTCCTAATTGTTTACATGGACGCATCGGACAATATTAAAATAAAAAGAAATTTAAACGCTCTTGTTGAATTTAGCCGAATAATAAACTCCAGCCTCGATCTTAATTTCATTCTAAATAATATTCTTTTTACTTGCATGGGCAAATTCTTTGCAACGAAGGCATTGCTTGCATTAAAAATAGATGGCGAGTTAAAAGTACAAGTATATAAAGGATTCGAGGAAGGTATTATTAATGAATTCCCAAAAGTAAAAGCAGGCAAAGACTTGCTCGAGAAGCCTGAGTTCAAAAATTTTTTGAGCTACGCAAAAATAGCCGCCATCGAAAGACTATTTTCTTCAGATGAATGCATCGGAATTATTTGTCTTGGTGAAAAATTAAACAGAACCGCTTATATCGAAGATGACCTCGAATTTCTTCGAACTATCTTAAACATTTCGGCAGCAGCTATTCAAAATTCGATAATGGTGAATGAACTAAAGAAAGTTAACCGCGAGCTTGATTCTCGAATCAGCCGGCTTAATTCTTTGTTTGAACTCAGCAAAGAATTTGGCTTATTAGCCGAGTCATCTCGTGTGGCAAAAATTTTGGTCTATTCGGTAATCGGACAATTTCTCGTTTCAAAATTTGCGGTCGTAACTTTTTTCGAGAATAAGATAAAGATATTAGAATCTAAATTTCCGGAACATGAACTTATTACAGCAGTTGAAAAATATAATCTTGATAAAATTGAGACTTATATTGATAAAAATGAGATAAAGAAAAAATTTTCATTACTCGATGAATTAAGAATAGAGTTGGTTGTTCCTATGGAGCTTCAGGGAAAAACCAGAGGATTGATATTGCTGGCTGGCAGAATAAATGAGGAAGAATATTCAGAAGCAGATAAAGAATTCATTTACTCTGTCGGAAGCTCGGCAATTATTTCATTAGAGAATAGAAGGCTTTTTCAGGAAGCTCTGGAGAAACAAAAGATGGAGGAAGAGCTTGAAATTGCAAGAGAGATTCAAAAAAATCTTTTACCACGTTCTATTCCTAATTTCAATGGTGTTGAAATTGAAGCGATTAACTATTCATCCAAACAGGTGGGGGGTGATTATTACGATATTATTACTTTGGATAATCAAAGTTTTTGTACTGCCATAGCCGATGTTTCCGGGAAGGGAGTTCCGGCAGCTTTGCTTATGGCAAATCTTCAAGCTTTTTTGCGCATCATTACAAAGCAAGGCATGCAGTTAGATGAAGCTACTTCCATTATAAATGATTTGATTACAGAGAATACTTCAGATGGGAAGTTTATTACTTTTTTCTGGTGTATTTATAATTGCACTAATAAAACTCTGGTTTATGTGAATGCGGGTCATAATCCACCGTTCTTTATCCGGGAAGGCAGCATTCAAAAACTTGATAAGGGCGGGATAATTTTGGGCGTAATGAAAACTTTTATGCCTTATACACGTCAAACGCTTCAGCTAAAATCCGGAGATGTTTTGATTTTATTTACTGACGGCATAACGGAGGCAATGAACTTGAAAGGAGAGGAATTTTCGGATGAAAGATTGGAAATGTTAGCATTAAAATATTCTCAGCTTTCTGCTGCTGACATTGTAACCGGTATTAGGAAAGAAATTCAAGATTTTTCGCGCGGTGCGGTTCAATCTGACGATATTACTCTAGTTGTTATAAAAGTTAAGTAAATAACAACTAACTTTAAGGCAGCCGCTTTTTAGTTTTATCACTTTAAAAATTTTCGCGTCAATAAATTTGTTAATTCGATCTAACTAACTAAAAATTATTTTAAACTTTGCAAGCTAAAATTTAATAATGAAGCAGATCAAAGAAATACTGCTGCGAAATCAGCCTAAAATTATTACGGGTATAATGATTTTGTTAAGCGTTATCGCGCTGCTGAATATTTACAGCGTTCTCGAGGTAAGAGTAACTTCCAACGA
This sequence comes from uncultured Ignavibacteriaceae bacterium, assembly GCA_964612385.1. Lineage (GTDB taxonomy): Bacteria > Bacteroidota > Ignavibacteria > Ignavibacteriales > Ignavibacteriaceae > JAGUYG01. The sequence goes on along the minus strand of CAZTDB010000114.1, from coordinate 3,569 downwards.
TGAATGCCTTTGGCTGCCGAAAGAAGTTACACGGGATAGTGTAATTATTGTGTTTGATCTTGTAAAAGTTGAAGGTGTTACCTGGAACGCAGGTATTCGTGATGGCGATTTGCTTCTTGCAATTGATAATAAATTTGTTGCTAATCCATTTGAAGCTCAGGCAATTCTGAACAAGTTTAATTATGGTGAGTATGCCGATTACACTGTTCTAAAAAACGGTGAAATTTATAAAACAAAAGTTTTTGTAAAAAAGCTAATTCAATTCGGCGATCTGGCTTATGGTTTGCTTGGATTAATCTGGGTAATTATAGGATTTATTGTATTAAAAGCAAAGCCTGAAGGAACGATTCAAAAGCTGTTCTTTGGCATTGGCGCCGCATTCGTACTTTCACATACAAGCGTTCTTTTGCCTACCAACATCCGGGATGTAATACTGAAACCTAATATTATTCATTTTCTAATAGGATATGTTTGGGCATTAAGCATCTCTTTCCTGCCATTCCTCTTCCTGCATTTCTTTTGGAGATTTCCGAAGCCGTTTGGCTTTTTAGGGAAGAGGTGGATTCAGCAAATATTCTTAATCGTACCGATCGTTTTATTCTTTGTAACATTTGGTATAACTATTATAGTCTTTGGATTTGGAAATCTTTCGCTATATCAGTTTCAAGTTTTAACTACCAACCTTGACAGGGTTTTAGGGCTCGTACTTCTCATAAGCTATATCTCTCTAATTATAAATTATCGAAGGCTTAGTTCTAAAGGCGAAAAGAAACCCATTTTTATTATTCTTGTAGCTTACACACTCGCTATTTTGGCATTGATATACACATCTCAGATTGCTCCGGCAATTACCGATACGGTATTTAACTCTCCCGAATTTTACATGCCGGTAATTCTTATCGTAATTTTTCCATTAGCTTTTGCCTACTCAATATTTAAGTATCAGTTAATGGACGTGAGCATTGTGATCAAGAATGCCGTCATTTACGGAGCTGCTACAATATTGATTGCCGCAATTTATTTTCTGATAATTTATGTGCTCGGTCAAACAATCAGCTCTGCTATCGGAACTCAATATCAAGGAATAATTGCCGGTGTAGTGTTTGTTATTTTTGCGCTCATCTTTCAATCGACTAAAGACAAATTTCAGGATTTTCTTACCGCAAAATTTTATCCGGAACAGTTTGCCTATCAAAAGATGCTTGTCAAGTTTAGCCACGAAATTCCGATGGTAGTAGGTTTAGATAATATCTTAGATACAATGACAAAAACATTCGTAAACGCATTGAAGGTTAATAAATTCGGAATTATGATAAAAGACGAAAAGAACGGTGTGCTCACACTTGTTCGCGGCATCGGATTATCGGAAAACGATTTCACCATCAATCGCTCGAACATTCACAAATTTGTTGAAGAGAAAAATTTATTAGGACAGGATGCGGTGGTTGAGCAATCACAATTCTACAATGTTTTTCCCGAATATTCTTCCCATTTGATTACTGAGGAGATCTATACTATTGTTCCGCTGAGTATAAAATCGGGAATTAACGGAATTTTATTATTTGGTTTAAAATATTCGGGTTCGCAATTTGCCGGAAAAGATCTTGAACTGTTAATGGCTGCGGCAAATCAAGCTGCCATAGCAATTGAAAACGCAAGATTGTATGAAGCCGAAGCAGAAAAAATTCGGCTTGAAAAAGATCTCGAATTGGCGCGCTCTATCCAACAAGGGTTATTGCCTCGCTGCATTCCTTTTATTAAAGGACTTCAAATTTGCGGAGAGATGCTTCCGGCTATGCAGGTAGGAGGAGATTACTTCGATTTAATTCCCGTTTCTGATTCTGAATTGTATGTAATTGTAGGCGATGTATCCGGAAAAGGATTATCCGCATCCTTATATATGACTAAGCTTCAAACTATGGTGCAGATTGCATGTACTAAAGGCAGGTCGCCAAAAGAGATTTTAATTGAAATTAACCGCAGGATGTACGAAGCTATCGAACGGAACTGGTTTGTTACAATGACGATAGCTTTATTCAATACGGAAACAAATAAAGTGAGATTTTGCAGGGCAGGCCACATGCCGATAATTGCTGCTGCAAACGGAACCATTAATACTTACCGCACTCAAGGAATCGGAGTAGGATTAGAGCGAGGCATCATTTTCGAGAAAACACTTATTGAAGAAGAAATAACTTTTAAGCCTGGGCAGCTTTATGCATTTTATTCCGACGGCATTACTGAAGCGATGAATGAAAAAAACGATTTCTTTGGTGAAGAAAAGCTAATTGAACTTCTGCGAAATAAATCCCACAACAATGTAACCGACTTAGTAAACGATATCTGGCATAAAGTAAAACACTTCCGCGGCAGTGCCGAGCCGAACGACGATATGACATTGGTGCTGGTTAGAGTGGTGTGAACAAAGCATTCAAGGTAAAATCATTTTTATCAAGTTACTTTTATCCGGTGCAAATTAAACTGGACTGCTTTGAATTTTTATTAAGTGATTAACGCGGATTTTTAGAAGTGATAAATCCCTGGCTATCTAAATGTTGATAATAATCCTCAGCAATTAACGGACAATCTATAAAATCCGATAATTGATTCAGAGAGGATAATTTTAGCTGTCGCCTTATTTTGCTTAACAAATGATCATTGTAGACTTTAAAGTTTGAACCGTGAGACAATTTTGTAAAAATGGAGGTGTTGTGCTGATAATAAAAGTAATCGTAATCTCCGTGTGATAAGAAAAATCCTTTCTGAAGCAAAGCTCTTCTTATATCTTTTCTATCCTTCTGCGGTATTTATAATTTGAAGAGAAATTCCCGGAGATTAATATTATCAGATTTTATTGGCATATTAACAATATTTCTTAAAAGGCTTATGGCTTCCATTAATAAATCATCTTCGGCTTCCCTTAAGGTACTACCCATACCTACTAAAGACCAAACCGGATAAACTAAATAATAGGTGTTGTTCTCCTTTTCTATAAAAAATTTTTCATCATGTATTTCAATATAGTCTCGTTTTTTAACAGAGGAAATCTTGGATGTCAAAGTCGAGATCTTAGCAGAATTTATTAAACCTTCAGACATCGGTTCAGAAATGTTTGACTTAAAAATTTCCAAATTTTCTTTCACAAATTATGGATTATATTCAATTTCGGGTAAATAAGCATTTAAGGTATTGATCATTTTAAAATTAATATTCCAAATACCGCCTTAGGTTAACAACTATATTATAGAATTAATTCTTTATGCAGCTACTTTAATTCTCAATCTTTAAGAAGTTCTAATTTAAGTTCTGCAAGTTCATCTGTTATTTATAATTTCCCTCATCTTCCTTATATGTTCCGGACCTGTGCCGCAGCATCCGCCTATAATATTTACTCCCAAGTCTAAAAGCTTGTTAACCTTTTCGGTAATCATTTCAGGAGTTTCATGGTAAACTGAAATACCATGAATCCATTCGGGAATACCGGCATTTGACTGCGCTAATATCGGTTTGTTGGTAAGAGGTCGCATCTCGGTAATAATTTGAATCATTTCATCGAATCCCTTACCGCA
>CAZTDB010000113.1:0-7059 GCA_964612385.1 uncultured Ignavibacteriaceae bacterium | reverse complement strand
CCGAGCGATGCCAATGGATTTGAAGTGTATCTTCTGAGACCGGGGCGCACTCAAGAAGCAATCGCAATTGCTGAAAGAGAAAACAGCGTAATTCAATATGAAGATAATCCTGAGAGATATCAGCAATTAACAGATGAAAATTTTATTCTTGTTAGCATGGCACACTCGGCTTATATGCAATACTCGGAAAAATTTTCTGACTTTCTCATTAAACAATTTAACAGCGAACTTGCTTTAGCCTCCCGAGGAATTAAGCAGGCAGGCTTCTATGTGTTGGTGGGTGCTTCTATGCCAAGTGTGCTTATCGAAGCAGGATTTCTTTCCAATAAAAACGATGCAGACTATCTTAAAACCGCCAAAGGGCAGCAGGAGATTGCAGGGTCAATTTATCGTGCAATTGTAAAGTACAAAGAATTCTATGATAAAATAATGGAATTTGAGATTTAACATCCTCTAAACTTCCCACCATTGCAGAATTGAAACGTATTTACAATTGCAGCATCATATAGTCGCAAATTATAAAGGAAAAAAAAATGAAACATACAATTGAAGCTACTGAAGCGAATTTTGATCAGGAAGTTCTTAAATCTGATCTTCCGGTAGTAGTTGATTTTTGGGCGCCGTGGTGCGGTCCTTGCAGAATAGTTGCTCCTATTCTTGATGAAATTGCACATGATTATCAGGGGCAATTAAAAGTTGTAAAAGTAAATACCGATGAAAACCAGGGATTAGCTTACAGATACGGCATCAGAAGCATACCTACATTAGGTATATTTCAAAGAGGTGAGATTGTTGACGGAGTAATCGGTGCGGTACCCAGAAATATGCTTGAACAAAAAATAAAGCCGTATTTAAATCCGATTAATTAAAATAGCTCGTCTATCGAAAAGTCAAGCGGGTAATTATTTTTTCCCGGGTGAAGAACTATTTTACAACAACCTTATTCGAAAGCTCATTATAGTCATCCGGTTTTATGGGAAAGTGTTTGCTTAACACTTTCCCGATTTCTTCTATTCCAAATAAAATTCCCCGGCAAAACTCTCCGCCAGAAAATTTGTCCTTCATCTTATCTCGTAACGCATCCCATAAATCCGGGGCGACTTTACTATTAATTCCTTCGTCAGCTAAAATGTAAAACTGTCTTTCATTTAGTAGCATATAGATTAGTATGCCTGTTTTATCCCGTGTCTTGTGAATGCCAAGCCGGTAAAACTCTTTTTCGGCAATTGTTCGTATATCCAACCGGCGATATAGAAACGGCTTTTTTTCTTTTATGCTCACACATATTTCACCTGAAGTTAATTTTTCCTGTTCTTTAATCTTATTGGAAATTCTTAACAGATCGTCATCTGTGAAATAATTATATAAGATTTGAGATTTCATAACGGCAGCTAATTTAATTTAGGATTATCATAGCCGTAAAATAAGCATTCTTAGGATAACGCGCTTTTTCTGGAAGGTAAAAAAAGAAAGGCGCAGCAGATGTTTAGTGTTAGCGTCTAGATTTTTAGGAATTCAACTGCTGCGCTTTTTGATGAGCTCGATGCGGCTACTTTTTTCTAACTTTTATACTTCCGCCAGAAGTTTTTGCAACGAAAGATTTTCCGCCTTTATTCAAATCAGCTTCGAACCGGGATGATGATATTTTAATAACATTGCTGGTATTCAAATCGCAACTAATATGTCCGCCCGATGTGCGTAAATCTGCACTTGCGTTGAAGTCGGAAGGAACTTTTACATCAATGTCTCCGCCGGATGTTGAAAGTACGATGCCTTTGTTTTCACCATTGTATAAAAGTGTTATGTCTCCTCCGGAAGTTTTCGCTTCAATTTTTGCATTTATTCTTGATAAATCAATATCACCGCCGGAAGTAACTGCTTTTAAATTTCCTTCAAAGTTCTTGCACGTAATATCTCCTCCTGAAGTCGAAAGAGAAGTTTCACCGAGTACCTCTTCAATGGTAATATCTCCGCCGGATGTTTTAAGATTTAAAACTCCGCGTGTTTTTTTTATTGAAATATCTCCGCCTGAAGTTTTGATATTGTTAGTGCCATTTATTCCACCAATTCTTACATCGCCTCCGCTTGTTCGAACTTGAGTATTAAAGGATGATGGGACTTTTATTTCGAATCTTAGGCTCATTCCGCTAAAAGACCAGCCCCAAAAAGATTTTTCGTGTTTGGCGATTATATCTATATGGTCGGAGTTTCCATCAAAAGAGAAATCTACTTTTTCCGCAGTTTTTTCGTTACCTAAAACTTTAATATAAACCTCATTCTTTTCCCAGGGAGTTATCATAACGTCTCCGAATGATGCTTCAAGGTTTAAGTTTTTTCCATGCTGAATCTTAAAAGTTTTTTCATGGATTACTTGAAGATCCTTATCGTGTTTCGAAACATAATTGATTGAGCAGGCATTGAGGGTTGTTGAAAGTAAGAGAGCACAAAGAGCTAATATGGCATTAAATGATTTTATCATAGCTGAATCTCCTTTTTTTAATAACTTAGACCATCCGACCAAAGAAAAAGTTACTAATAAGTTTCTCACACGAATAATAAACTTTTTATCTATTGTTTACCCTTACTTTTTGATTAAGCCAAATAAGTGGATGATATCCGGTAGAATGTATATACAAAAAGAGAAAATTTTGTCAACAGATTTTAACACGCGTTAAAAATTAGAGCTATAAAATATTTATATTCACAGAGGTTAATAATTTTGTACCGGCAAGGGTTTAAATGGAAGAAATTCATTTCAATCAAATTGAGATAATACGATTGGCATCTGAAGATGAAGCAAAAATTTGTGCCGAAATTATGTCATCATCTGATCCCTGGCTAACGTACCGGTTCACTGATGAGATGGCGTTTGAGTATTTCGTAAATAAATCATTTGAAACTTATATTGCATTAATTTCGGAAAACATCGTCGGTTTTTTAGTACTTGAAATGGAAGGAACATTTACCGGCTATATTAAAAGTATAGGAGTTCATAAAACATGGCAGGGGAAAGGTGTTGGCAAGCGGATGATGCAATTTGCTGAGGACAAAATATTTGCTGTCAAACCAAATGTTTTTCTTTGTGTATCAAGCTTCAACACAAAAGCAAAGAAGTTTTATGATAAGTTAGGTTATGAAACCGTCGGTGAATTGAAAGATTTTCTTTTAGCCGGTTATTCGGAAATCCTGATGAGAAAATCTATTAGTCCGATACTTGAATTCAAAGGAGATAGAAATTGAATTCGAGCATAAAATTCATCACTAATCGTTATCCTTTCTTACCGCTAATCATCTTACTCAGCTTATTTAAACTTTTCATTCATTTATATACAAATGCATTTGCCGGATATGGTTACTTTCGCGATGAGCTTTATTATCTCGCTTGTGCGGACCGCCTGGCATTCGGTTATGTGGATCAACCGCCGTTTTCAATTTATGTCCTCTGGCTGACAAAAATCCTCTTCGGGGATTCGATTTTTGCCATCAGATTTGTTCCCGCATTTTTATCTGCTTTAACGGTATTCTTAACCGGTTTAATAGTAAAAAACTTAGGAGGCGGGAAATACGCAATTCTGTTAGCATCATTAGCCGTTACATTCGCACCCATTCAGCTTGCAATGAATACAATCTATTCTATGAATTCTATCGATATATTTTTATGGACGATAGCTTTTTATCTGATTCTGTTGTTAATTAAAGAAGAAAAAAGTAAATACTGGATTTTAATCGGCTTGGTAATTGGAATCGGGTTATTAAATAAAATCAGCATGGTTTGGTTTGCTTTCGGTTTCACTGCGGTAATTTTGTTTTCGCCTATGAAAACTTATCTCAAAACTAAAAGTCCGTACATGGCTGCATTTATTGCTTTTATAATATTTCTTCCTTACATACTGTGGAATATTTCTTACGGCTTTCCACATTTGGAATTTATCTCCAATGCCATTAATTATAAATATTCCTCGCTAACAAGATGGGATTTTATCGCAGGACAATTCTTGCACCAAAATCCCGTCTCCGCAATTGTCTGGATGGCAGGAATATATTTTTACTTCTTTAACAGCGAAGGCAGGCAATATCGGGTATTAGGAATCATTTATGCAGCAGCCTTTTTAATTCTTTTAATAAACGGGAGAAGCAAAGCTGAGTATTTAAGTCCTGCCTATACAATTTTATTTGCGGGCGGTGCGGTGATGCTCGAAAGAATTAATTTTAAATCATACTTTCGGGTTATTAAACCCGGGTTTGCAGCAGTGCTGATTTTGAGCGGTGTGATGTTAGCTCCACTTGCGCTACCGGTTTTGCCGGTCAAAACTTATATAGAATACGCAGCTTTCCTCGGTGTTAAGCCATCAACAAGCGAAGCAAAACAACTTGCCGAGCTTCCGCAGTTTTATGCCGATATGTTCGGCTGGGAGAACATGGCATTGGCTGTGTCAAATGTTTATCAAACATTATCTGATGAAGAAAAGAAACACACAGTAGTTATCGGGCAAAATTATGGTGAATCCGGTGCCATAGATTTCTATAGAAAATACTATCCTTTGCCCGAGGCGGTATCAACTCATAATAATTACTGGCTTTGGAAATGGAAAACGGAAAGTGTTACTACAGTGATAGTAATCGGAGGCAGGAAAGAGGATCATCTGCGTTCATGCGAAGAAGTAATTGAAGCCGGATCTATATCATGTGAATATTGTATGCCGTACGAGAACAATTTAAAAATCTATATTTGCCGTGGAATAAAATTACCGCTTGAAGAGATTTGGGAAAATGAAAAGAATTTTAATTGAGTACTAATCATAACCACCTGATTCTTTTTGTAGCGTTTTAAAAATAATTTCTGCTGGTAGGTTCATAAGTAAAAGGTTGTTTAAACATAAAGAAAATCAATAAAATAAGGTTGCAACCTGCTAATTTATGAGTAGACACAAAATATTATAAGATATTTAATGAGAAGCCTTCCTTCACAAAAACTAAAAGCCGTTCTTCAAGCTTTGTTAGTTACATTTCTTTGGTCAACTTCCTTTATAATAATTAAGCTCGGATTATACGAATTACCGCCCATAACTTTTGCAGGGCTGCGATATGTAATTGCTTTCTTTTGTCTGCTTCCTTTTGCTTTGACTAAGGAAAATATTATCACAATTAAAAGGCTGAAGAGAGAAAATTTAATCAAGCTTATCATCCTTGGAATTATTTTTTATTCAATAACTCAGGGTGCACAGTTTCTCGGTCTCTCACTCCTTCCGGCAGTAACTGTAAGTTTGCTTTTAAATTTCACTCCACTAGTAGTTGCAGTATCTGCCTTACTTTTTTTGAAAGAAATTCCTACCCGTGTTCAATGGGTAGGCACATTTCTGTTTATTGCAGGAGTAGGGCTGTATTTTTTCCCGGTTGATTTTTCTTCCACGCAAGTAACAGGTTTAATTGTAATGGCTGTAGGTGTAACTGCAAATGCAGCATCTTCTGTTTTGGGAAGAAGCCTAAATCGATCTGGAAATATTAGTCCTTTAATAATAACCGTAATCAGCATGGGGACAGGTGCTTTATTACTTTTCGCAGCAGGGTTGATTATTGAGGAGACGCCATCTATCAGCTTTGCGAATACCGGTTTTCTGCTATGGTTAGCTATAATCAACACTGCGTTTGCATTTACCTTATGGAATAAAATCCTTCGGACATTAACGGCGATGGAGTCGAGTATTATTAACGGAACAATGCTCATTCAAATTGCATTACTTGCCTGGCTTTTTATTGATGAACCATTTTCAATTAAACAGGCAATAGGCATGTTAATAGCCGCAGCGGGGGCTGTTTTAGTTCAGTTGAAGTTTAAAGCATTCTTAAGAAAAGACCCCATTATCGATAGAAATGATTAATTATGTGGATAAGTAATTTTCACGACCGGCGTAATGATATATTACTCCTTTATATCTGGAAAAATAATTACCACAGGTCAACTCTTCGAATCTAAAAGTGAAATTAAATATATTTAGTTAATTTTCTTCTGATGCGGATGGACCAACTAAATATAATTTCTCAGTGCCTACACCTTCGACTTCATCGAAAATTGCAGCTTCATTGGTTTAACTAATCGCTCAAAATCTTTGTAAGACATTTTTATTAATTCCGTATGAGTACCTGCATTGAAGGCAATCTCTTCATCTTCCGATAAATTTTCTGCAACAATTACTTCTATGTTGTAGAGATTCCCAAATGGCGGCATTGCTCCAACATCGCAGCCGGGGAATTTGTTAATAAATTCCTGTTCTTGGGCAAGTCGGACACTTTCTGCTTTTGTTGCTTCCTTTAATGCTTCTAAATCAACTTTATCGGATGCTGGTAATACCGTCATTACCATCTTACCGTCAATTTTAACCAGCACTGTTTTAGCCATCTCCTTACCGGGAATGTGTGCCATTGCCGCAATCTCTTGCGCAGTATAAGCTGGAGAATGTGTAATAGTAACGAATTTAATTCCGTTTTCGTTTAAGAATTCTTTAATCTTTTGAGTCGGCATGATAACCTCCTGTTCCATAAGTTAATAAATTCGAATTAAATTTCTGCAGTTAATTCCAAAAAGCGTTTATAAGGAATTGCAATCAAGCTCTCCGCTTGAAAGGCGCCGTTCAGCAAGCTTATCATAGATACTTTTGCTGCGCTTTCTTCATCGGGTGCTTCGTAAATATCCAGGAAGTCGTAAGCACCAAGCAGTGCATAATGCTCAAGGAATTTTACTTCGGGACATTTTTCTTTTACCTGGTCTAACCATTGTCTGCCAAGTTTTGCTCTGTCTTTCATTTGCCTGGAGATTTCCGGTGATAGTTTTGTAAGCAGGATAAATGTTTTCATGGCTTTTTCCTTTCGTGTATGGTTAACGTTTAGAATTAATTTTCAATTCTTTATGCCATACATCTTAAGCCGCGTAAAATAAGAGGTCGGTTTAAGGTGTCCTTTTTCTCGTATGGAAAATAAAACAACTGCTTGATTTTTTCAACGGATATTAACTGTAACTTTTAAGTATCTTCGTTATAACCATAATAAAATAATCGTCTTAAT